>DASQCM010000095.1:0-26268 GCA_035634675.1 Gaiellaceae bacterium | reverse complement strand
GACGACGACACGTTCGTCGAGCCCGGCGGCAAGGCCCTCGTGACGAACGAAGAGGACAACCAGGACATCTTGTCGATCGACATCAAGACGCATGCCGTGACGAACCTCTACGGCCATCCCGGCGTCAGCGGAACGGGGCCGGGGTTCCTGCACACACCCGATGACGCCTATGTCCTGCCCGACGGGACGATGACGGTCGCGGACGCCTACAACTGCCGCATCCTCTTCATCCGCCATCGCCGGATCGTGCGCCAGATCGGGCGTACGGCCGTCTGCGTGCACCACCCGCCGCAGACGCTCGGCTCGGTCAACGGCGACACCCCGCTCCCGGACGGCGGCGTGCTCGTCTCGGAGATCAACGGCTCCTGGATCGACTATTTCACGAGCACGGGGAAGCTTCGCCTGTCACTCCGCGCGCCGGTGTCGTACCCGTCAGATCCGCAACCGCTCCCGGGCGGCCGGATCCTGCTGACCGACTACACGAGACCCGGCGCGGCCCTCATCATCGACCGGCACGGCAACGTGCTCTGGCGATACCGGCCCGCAGCGGGGTGGGGAGAGCTCGACCACCCGTCGCTCGCGATCATGCTCCCGAACGGGAACATCGCGATCAACGACGACTTCAACGACCGCGTCGTCATCGTCGATCCGCGGCAAAAGCGGATCGTCTGGCAGTACGGCCACCTCAATCGGCCCGGGACCGGCCGTGACGAGCTGAAGATCCCGGACGGGATGGACTACGTCCCGCTCGGCCCCGACGAGAAGCCGCTCTGGCAGCTCGTCCACCACCCGTAACACACGAACATACGTTCGCCTAGACTGCGGGGATGGAGCTAGCTCCGCAGCCCGTCGACGAAGCCGACGTTCGGCGCATGGATGTTGAGCATCCGGAAGGGGCCGCCGCAGGGACGGAAGCCGTGCTCGATGTTCGGCGGCACGGAGAGGAACGTGCCCGGGCCGCAGCGGTGCCAGTCGCCGTCGAGGAAGAACTCGACCTCGCCCTCGAGCACGTAGAACGAGTCGACGTGGTCGGGGTGGGTGTGCGGGTCGACGCCCTCGAAGTCCGGCCCGAACGAGAGCTCGAGCGCCTCCAGCTGCGGCAGGTCGGACAGGACGCGGTGCCCGCGCTCGCCGACCCGCTCGCCTTCGCCGGGCCAGATGAAGAACGTCTCTTCCTTCACGCGACTGGATCATGACGTACGTCGAGCTGCACGCGCACTCGGCCTACTCCTTCCTCGACGGCGCTTCGCAGCCGGAGGAGCTCGCGGCGCAGGCAGCCGAGCTCGGCTACGAGACGCTCGCGCTCACCGACCACGACGGGGTCTACGGCTCGCTCGAGTTCGCGCACGCGGCGAAGCACTTCGGCGTCCGTCCGATCACCGGCACCGAGATAACCCTCGCGGATGGCTCGCACGTCACGTTGCTCGTCGAGTCGCAGAGCGGCTACGCGAACCTCTGCCGGCTGCTGACCGCCGCGCACGCGCACACGCGCGACACGACGAATCGCGACCCGCTGCCGCCGCGGCTCGATCAGGCCCTGCTCGAGGAGCTGAATGAGGGCCTCGTCTGCCTCTCCGGTTGCGCGCGTGACGGGCTCGCCGTCTGCGACCCGAATGCCGCGGCGCGGCTCGCGAGCGCCTTCGGGCGCGATCGCTTCTACGTCGAGCTGCAGCGCCCGTACGAGCGCGGCGACGTCCGCCGGAACTCGCGGTTGCGGGAGCTTGCGGAGACGCTCGGCGTCCAGACGGTCGCGACCGGCGACGTCCACGCGCACGACCGCCGCCGGGCCGTGCTCCAGGACGTGCTCGTCGCCGTCCGCTGCCACACCTCGCTCGAAGGTTGTGAAAGGGAGCGGCGCGGCAACCACGAGTCCGTCCTTTTGTCCCCTGGGGAAGCCCTCGATCGCTTTGCGGATCATCCGGAAGCTGTCAGGCAGACCACCGAGGTGGCAGCGCGGCTCGAGTTCGACCTGACGGAGGAGCTCGGCTACCGCTACCCGGACTTCTCCGACGGCGAGGAGCCCGCGATCGTCCAGCTCCGCCGTGTCTGCGAGCGTGCGTTCGCCGAGCGCTACGGGGGCCTCAACGGCCACAAGCGGCGGGTGCGCAAGCGGCTCGAGGAGGAGCTCGCGCTCATCGACGAGCTCGGCCTCGCCGGCTTCTTCCTTCTCCACTGGGAGGTGCTGGAGCTTGCGCGCGAGGTCGCGCTCGAGGTGCGCGGCCCCGGCTCGATGCGGCACGTCCTGCCGCCGGGGCGCGGCCGCGGCTCGTCCGTCGGGTCGCTGGTCTGCTACCTGACCGGCCTCTCGCACGTCGACCCGGTGGAGAACAAGCTCTCGCTCGGCCGCTTCCTCAACCGCGAGCTCGCGTCGGTGCCCGATATCGACCTCGACTTCCCGCGCGACATCCGCGAGAAGCTCATCGTCCGCGTCGTCGAGCGCTACGGATCCGAGCACGCCGCGCTCGTCGCGAGCTTCGCGACGTACCGTTCGCGCGGCGCGATCCGGGACGTCGGCAAGGCGCTTGGCCTCCCGTACGCCGACCTCGAGCGGCTCGCGCGGCTGACCGACGGCTGGAACGCGGAGCGCGTCGGGGACGAGATCGCGGCCCTGCCGGACGCCGCGACGAAGCTCCGCTCGCCGCGCTGGCGGGCCTTCGGCGCCCTCTGCGGCGAGATCGCCGGACTCCCGCGCAACATCGCCCAGCACCCGGGCGGCATGGTCATCTCGTCCCGGCCGCTCGTCGAGCTCGTGCCCGTCCAGCCGGCGGCGATGGAGGGACGGCAGATGTGCCAGTGGGACAAGGACTCCTGCGCCGACGCCGGCTTCCTCAAGATCGACCTGCTCGGGCTCGGGATGCTGTCGGCGGTCGAGGAGTGCGTCGACCTGATCGCACGCAACCGGGGCGAGCGGATCGACCTCTCACGCGTGAAGCTCGACGACCCGGACGTGTTCGAGGAGATCCAGCGAGCCGACACGATCGGCTGCTTCCAGATCGAAAGCCGCGCCCAGATGCAGGTCATCCTCCGCACGCGTCCGGAGACGCTCGACGACATCACGGTGCAGGTCGCGCTCGTGCGGCCGGGGCCGATTCAGGGAAAGGCCGTGCACCCGTACGTCGAGCGGCGGCAGCTGCTGCGCGACGACCCGACCTACCGGGCGCCGGCCGACCATCCGCTGCTCGAGGAGCCGCTACGCGACACGCTTGGCGTCGTCGTCTTCCAGGACCAGGTGCTCGACGTCGCCGTCCACCTGGCGGGGTTCTCCGTCGGTGAGGCGGAAGGCCTGCGGCGGGCGATGAGCCGTAAGCGCTCGCACGCCGCGCTCGAGGCGTGGCGGGAGCGATTCGTCGCCGGCGCGCTCGAGCAGGGAGTGGACGAGCCGAAGGCACACGAGCTCTACGACAAGCTCGTCGCGTTCTCGGGCTTCGGCTTCCCGAAGTCGCACGCGGCAGCGTTCGGGCTGCTCGCGTACCAGTCGGCGTGGCTGCGACACCACTACGCGCCGGAGTTCCTCGCCTCCCTCCTCAACGCGCAGCCGATGGGCTTCTACCCGCCGGCGACGCTGGTGCGAGACGGCCAGAAGCGCGGGGTCGAGACGCGGCCGCCTGACATCAACCGCAGCGAGGCCGGGTGCGTGATCGAGGACGGCGCTGTTCGCGTCGGGCTGAAGTACGTGACGGGACTGGGGGAGGACGATGCGGAGGCCGTCGCCGCGAACCGTCCCTACGCCTCGATCCGGGAGCTTGCGCAGCGGACCGGTCTCTCGGGGGACGAGTTGCACGCACTTGCCGAGTCGGGCGCGTGCGACTCCTTCGGCCTGCGCCGCCGAGAGCTCCTCTGGCAGCTCGGGCTCGTGCCGCGCCCGGCAAGCGTCCCCGGAACGGCGGGGGAGGCGAAGCAGCTCGCGCTGCCGCTCGAGCCGACCGTCGAGACGCCGGAGCTGCCCGAGCCGACGGTGTGGGAGCGGATGCTCAGCGACTACCGGACGACGAGCCTGTCTGTCGGCATCCACCCGCTCGAGCTCCTGCGGCCGCACCTGCCGAGCGGGACGCTTTCCAGCACGCAGCTACGTGGTCTTCAACACGGAGCGAATGCGCAGTTCGCCGGGCTCGTCGTGGCGCGGCAGCGGCCGTCGACCGCGAACGGCGTCGTCTTCATGCTCCTCGAGGACGAGCACGCGCAGGTGAACCTCGTGATCGCGCCGCAGGTGTACGAGCGCTTCCGTGCGATGGTCCGCGGCGAGCCGCTCCTGCTCGTCCGCGGACGCTACGAGCACTCGGACCGCAATCGGAACGTCCTCGTCCGCGAGCTCGTGTCGCTTGCGCCGCTCGCCAGGTCGCTGACCGACGGAGCGGACGTGCACCAGGCTCTTCCGCGTGCCCACCATTTCGGTCACCGGTAGGCCCTTGGCGGGCGCGACGCGGGATGAGTCAGGGCTATTCGGGGCTCTGCCGGCGCGCCATTCGCAGGTGCATCGGCGAAGGCAGGTGTGGAGCGACGTTGAATGCCGTGCCCACGAGAGTGAGGTGGGTGAACGCCTGCGGGAAGTTGCCGAGGAACCGCTTCGCTTCCGGGTCGTACTCCTCCGACAGCAGGCCGAGGTCGTTCGCAAGGCCGGCGAGCCGCTCGAAGAGCGCCAGCGCCTCCTCGTGCCGCCCCAGCAGCTCGTAACAGTTGGCGAGCCAGAACGAGCACGGGAGGAACACGCCCTCCCCCGGCGGCAAGCCGTCGACACCGGCCTCTTGCGTCCGGTAGCGGAGCACGAGGCCGTCCTGCAGCAGCTCGCGCTCGATCGCTTCGATCGTGCCGCCGATGCGCGGGTCGGTGGCCGGTAGAAAGCCGACGAGGGGCAGCAGAAGCAGGCTCGCGTCGAGCTCCTTGGAGCCGTACGACTGAGTGAAGGAGCCGAGCTCCTCGTCGAAGCCGCGCTCGCAGACCTCGGCAAAGATCTCATCGCGTAGCTCACGCCAACGGTCCTCGGGGCCATCGAGCCCCTGCTGCTCGACGGTCCGCACCGCGCGGTCGAAGGCGACCCAGGTCATCACCTTCGAGTGCGTGAAGTGGCGGCGCTCGCCGCGGATCTCCCAGATCCCCTCGTCGGGGTCGCGCCAGGCCTCCGCGAGGTGGTCGAGCATCGCGAGCTGGATCCGCCACGCCTGCGGGTCGACGCCGATCCCTCGCACGCGCGCCTGGTAGAGCGCGTCGATGACTTCTCCGTACACGTCTAGCTGGAGCTGCTCGCTCGCCGCGTTTCCGATCCGCACGGGACGCGATCCCTCGTAGCCGTCGAGCCAGGGAAGCTCGAGCTCCGTAAGGCGCCGTTCTCCGCCGACGCCGTACATGATCTGGATGTCTGCCGGGTCGCCGGCGATCGCCCGCAGCAGCCAGCGACGCCATGCCGCCGCCTCCTCCACGTGGTTGCCCTGGAGCAGGGCAAGCAGCGTGAGGGTGGCGTCGCGGAGCCAGCAGTAGCGGTAGTCCCAGTTGCGGACCGAGCCGATCCACTCCGGCAGCGACGTCGTGGCCGCTGCCACGATGCCGCCCGTGGGCTCGTAGGTGAGGGCCTTGAGGACGATGAGCGAGCGGCGGACGATCGTCGCCCACTCCGGCGGCAGCTCGCAGTCGCACATGTCGCTCCACTCGCGCCAGAAACTCTCCGTCTCGGCCAGCGCCTGCTCCGGATCGATCGTCTCGGGCACGTCCTCGTTCGAGGGAAACCACGTGAGGACGAAGGGGATGCGCTCGCCCTCGTCCACGGCGAACTCCGAGATCGTGCGGTAGTCCTCGCCGCGGGTCTGCGCGGGAGTGCGGAAGCAGAGCGCGTTCGGTCCTGCGAGAGCGACGCGGGTGTTCTCCTCGTGCGTCCGCTTGCGCACCCACGGGACGACCAGCCCATAGTCGAAGCGGACCGTCAACTCGGAGCGCATGTGGACGCTGCCCTTGACCCCCTCGACGATGCGCACGATGTCCGGGGCCTTGCCACGCGGCGGCATGAAGTCGAGGACGCGTGCGACGGAGCCGTCCTCGGCGTGCCAGGTCGTCTCGAGGACGAGCGTGTCGTGCAGATAGCGGCGCGTGCACGTGGCGGGCGAGGTCGCCGGCGCCAGGAGCCAGCGGCCGTTGTCGGGCGTCCCGAGCAGTGCGGCGAAGCAGGCGTCGGAGTCGAACCGCGGGAAGCAGAGCCAGTCGATCGAGCCGCTCCGGTCCACGAGGGCCGCTGTCTGGAGGTCGCCCAGCAGGGCGTAGTCCTCGATGCGCGCCATCAGCGGTTCTCGATCTCCAGTCCGAGCTCCGGCCAGCGCTTCCGGACGGCGCGGTTGAAGGCGTCCGCGTACGCCTCGGCGGCGTCCTCGTCGAGCGTGCGTGCAAAGCGGTCGCGCATGTCGGCGAGAGCCTCGGTCGCCGTCTCGATCACGTCCGCGTAGTCGCCGTACGCGTCCTCGGTGTCCTCCCGCGCCGCCTGCTCGTAGGTGCGGAACTTCTCGCGGCACTCCTCGAGCAGATCCTCCTCGTCCTCGACGAAGAGATCGAGCTGGCGCGAGATCACCTCGGCGAATGGCCCGCGGCGCAGCCTCACGCGATCTCCTCGTACAGCGCAAGATGGGAGCGCGCCGCCGCGTCCCACGTCAGCTCCTCGCGTGCGCGACGGGCGCCCTCGCGCGCACGCGTCAGCGCGACGGAGTCGGCGAGAAGCTCGTGCACCGCGCCCGCGAGAGCAGCGACGTCGCCGGCCGGCACGACGCGGCCGGCACCGAAGTGGCGCACCGGCTCGGCGATTCCGCCGACGTCGTACGCGACGGCGGGGACCCCGGCCCCGAGCGCCCGGAGCAGCGCGCCGCTCTGGTCGAGCTCCGGCCGGTACGGGAACACCGCGACGGTTGCGTCGCCGAAGGCGCGGTCGATCTCCGTCCCCTCGAGGTAGCCGAGTCGCCACTCCACCTCGAGCCCGTTCGCCGCGGCGCGATACGGCTCGATCGGCTCCAGCGGGTCGCCGACGACCAGGAGCCGGGCGTCGCCCGCTTCCCGCACCGCCTCGATCGCGTCGCCGAGCCCCTTGTACGGCCGGATCATCCCGAACGCGAGCACGGTGCGGCCGTCGTCCCGCCGCTCGGGCTCGCTTGGGAAGACGGGGTGGGGGATCACCCTCAGCTGCTCGGGATCGACTCCCAACTCGGCGAGCGCGTCGCGGCCGTTCTCGCTGTGGACGACGATCCGGTCGAAGCGCTCGAAGAGCATGAGCCACAGGTCGGTCTTGTGCGCGGTGCGGCGGGGGAGAAGGTCGTGCGCCGTGAAGACGGAGGGCAGGTGCGGGTGAAAGAGGAACGCGTCGAGCTCCGGAACCGGCAGCCACTCCATGTGGAGGACGTCCGCCTGCAGGCGGCGAAGGGCGGCGAGCCCGACCGGGTGCTCGGCCACCTTCAGCGGCAGGCGCAGCCGCGAGCGGCCGAAGAGCCGCGACGAGAGGGGATAGAAGAGCTCCCGCCGGCGGTATCCGTCCGGCTCCGGGACGGTCCCGAAGCGGAAACGGGAGGTCACCAGCTCGACGTCCGCGCCCTCGCGGGCGAGCGCCGCGGCGAGCTCGTGGTCGTACGGCGGGGTGAAGGCCGGGGGATCGGCGAGCAGCACGCGCACGGCTCCGTACGCTACGCCGTGGCCATGCTCGTGCGGACTTGGAACCTTTTCCACGGCAACGCTTCCCCGCCAGAGCGGCGGGCGTTTCTCCGCCAGATGATCGAGCTTGTGACACGCGACCGGCCCGACGTCGTCTGCCTGCAGGAGCTACCGGTCTGGGCGCTCGGGCACCTTGAGGACTGGAGCGGAATGCATGCGACCACGGCCGTCGCGCGCAGGCCGCTGCTCCCCGTCGGCGCGCGGGCCGTCACGGCGCTGAACCACGGGCTGCTCCGCTCGGCGGTGACCGGGGAGGGAGACGCGATCCTGACGACGCGCCCCGCGCACGACCTCGGCGCGACAGTCGTCGGCCAGGCGAAGCTGCGGCGGATCGCCCACGCAGTCGACCTCGACGGCCTGCAGGTCGTCAACTTCCACATCGACGGCGATTGCACGCAGCTCGACCGCGTGCTCGGCCTCGCCGGTGAGCGGTCGGTCGTCGCGGGCGACGCGAATCTCGTCTCGCCTGCCGCCGACGGATTCTCGGCGCCGCTCGCGGACAGCATCGACCAGATCTTCGTGCGCGGGCTCACTCTGGTCGACGGCCCGTCGGCCTGGCCGCTCGAGCAAAGGACGCTCGACGGTCGGGTCCTCTCCGACCACGCGCCGGTCGAGGCGGTCGTCGAGTGACCTTCGAGGAGGCGCGGGCACAGTTCCCCGTGCTCGAGCGGATCGCGCATCTCAACGCCGGATCGATCGGCCCCCTGCCGCGAGCGGCCGCGGAGGCCCTCGAGGCACGGCTCGAGCGCGACCTAGCTGAGGGCCGAAGCGGGCTCAGGTACGTCGAGGAGCTTGTCGAGGCGCGCGAGCGAGTCCGCAGCGCGATCGCGGCGGTACTTGGGACCAGTCCGGAGCTCGTCGCCCTCACCGGCTCGACGTCGCGTGGCTGCCAGATCGTGATCGCCGGGCTAGGGCTGGCCGCGGGCGACGAGGTGGTGACGACCGACCAGGAGCACTTTGGTCTCATCGGTCCGCTCCACGCGAGTGGCGCGCGCGTCGTCGTGGTCGAGGCCGACGAGGACGCGGTCGCCGCCGCCGTGACGTCTCGGACACGGCTGATCGCGCTCTCGCACGTTCTGTGGACCACTGGGAGCAGACTCGATATCGCCCGGCTGCGGCGACCGGACGGGCCGCCCCTTCTCGTGGACGGTGCGCAGTCGGCGGGAGCGATCGAGGTCGACCTCACGGGCGCCGACTTCTACACCGTCTCGGCGCAGAAGTGGCTGTGTGCGCCCGATCCGGCTGGAGCGCTCTTCGTGCGCGACCCCGAGCGGCTGCGCCTGATGCTGCCAAGCATGTTCTCGCAGCTGAGCTACGAGGTCGACGGCTCGTTCGTCCCGAAAGAGGGCGCGAGGCGGTTCGACACCGGCTGGATCGGAGCACCTGCGCTCGCAGGCATCGCCGCGGCGCTCGGAGTTCATCCTGAGTGGCGCTACGAAGGCGGCTCCGCTGCGGCCGACCGCTGCCGCGAGTTGCTCTCACCGCTCGTGGACGTCGTGACGCCGCGAGGCGACTCGACGCTCGTCTCGTTCCGCCCCGACCGCGATCCGCCGGAGCTCGTTGCGTCGCTCACCGAGCAGGGCGTGCTCGTCAGGGAGCTCCCGGGACGCAACCTTGTACGCGTCTCGTGCGGCTGGTGGACAAGCGACGACGACCTGCGCCGCCTCGCAGACGGCCTACGCGGGTAGGCCGAGCTCGGTCGAAATGGGCTGCATCGCCGCGACGACAGTGCGGATGTGGTCGTCGAGCTCGACGCCGAGCTCCTCCGCTCCCTTGTAGACGTCCTCGCGGTGGACGCCGGCCGCGAAGGACGGCTGCTTGAGCTTCTTCTTGACCGACTTCGGCTCGAGCCCGTCGAGCCCGGTCGGGCGTACGAGCGCGCAGGCGTGCACAAAGCCGCTCAGCTCATCGCAGGCGAAGAGCGCCTTCTTCAACGGCGTGTCCCGCGGCAGCCCGAGGTGCTCCGCGTGCGAGAGCACGGTCTCGATGACCTCCTCGGGATACCCCTCCTCGCGCAGGATCGGGGCCCCGTCCTGCGGATGCTTGTCGAGCGTCGGGTGCATCTCGTAGTCGAAGTCGTGCAGCAACGCTGCGACCCGCCAGAGCTCCTCGTCCTCGCCGAACTTCCGCGCGTAGGCGGCCGTCGAGGCCTCGACCGCGAGCGCGTGACGCAGCAGCGGCTCGCTGTTCGTGTAGCGCGTCAGGGTCTCCCAGGCTTGTTCGCGCGTTGGCTCCATCGCAGCGATCCTACCGGGGGTTGTCCACGGTGACGACAGTGCAAAAAATGTGCGGCAAGTCGCCGGAACGCCTTGCGGGCCGGGCCCGCGGGACGTACACCGATCGGGTCGTTCAATCACCACGTCCAAAGGAGCCGGCAATGCGCATCGCCCGCCATCTCGTCGTCTCGACGCTCGTCTTGCTCGTCATGTTCGTGTCGGCCGGGGCCGCGCACGCCGACGACACCGCGTGGAAGGCGGCTCACGACACCGATCCCCACCTCGCGCTCACAGCGGAGCAGACGGAGATGACGGCTCAGAAGCGAGCAGCTGAAGGGCTCGCCGTCTCTGGACTTGCACCTGCACCAATCGGGGCCCCGGGCTCCATGTGCGGGAACGCCTGTGGCGGAGGTGGTAGCTATCCGAGCTCGGCGTCGCTTGCCGCAAACCAGACGCCCCAGGCGACCAGTTACTACTGCGGCCCGGCTGCCGTCCACGAGGCGCTTGGCGCGCTCGGCGTCGCTCTCTCGCAGTCGGCCGCCGCGAATGCCTTGCATACGACCACCAACGGCACGGCCTGGTCAGGCGGTGGGACCTCGCCTTCCGGCTATCCGGTCCCGGACGTCATGAACAGGTACCAGAGCAGGAACTACTACGCTCCGCAGCCGGTCTCGTCCGCGACTTCGAGCGCAATCAACACATACGAGAACGACCTGGAGATGGACGTTTCTGCGATCCGGGCGCCGCTGATCGGCGACGCCTGGGAGGTCCCGAACGGCTACCACCTCGTCGGCCATCCCGGAAATGCGCAGATCCTCCACTGGTTCGAGATTCGCGGCTATTACGGATCGGGCGCCAATACGCTCTACGAGGATTCCGTGCATGGCGCGGCCTCGATCAGCTGGTCCGGAGGCGTTCCCGCGTATTCGAATCTGCCGAGCAACCAGATCGTGTCGATCCTCGGTGGACGCGGCTACGTCTGGTAGGAGCTGGCGGCGCGCGGTCGGCGCCCTGGCCGTGGCAGCGGTGCTCGCACTCGCGAGCGCCAGCGCTCCGGCGGCAACGACTTACACGCACGGAGGCTGGTGCAAGGCGGGCTCGAGCGCGGCGTGGCGCCGCACGCTATCGCATCACGTGACAGCCGTCTCGAAAACGACGGCCATGGTGCCTCTTGCCTTGGCGCACGACGGCCGCTCGTTCTTCGCGGAGGTGTACTCGCCGCGTTTCTCGGGCGTCGCGCGGGTCGAGTCCAGGACGAGTGCCGTGATGAGGATCAAGGCGTTCCCCGACCCGAAGTTCGACCAGGCGTGGGGCGCTTTCGACGGACGCTGGCTCGTCTGGAACGAGTACCACGGCTTCGACAGCTTCGACGACTTCACGACCTGGGCGTGGGACAGTCGGACGCGGAAGCTCACCCAGATCGGCGCTGCGACGCGGGGGCCGAACGGTCAGTTCTGGGAGAGCCCCTGGCGTGGCGCCGACGTTCGCCGTGGGATTGCGACGTGGGTACAGGGCGTGGGGCCCGACGAGCTGGGCGAGGTCCATTCCTACAACCTGCAGAGCGGTCGCGATCTCGTCGTCCGGCATGGTCATCCGGGTGGTGGATTCCTGCTCGATCATCACCTCGTCGTATGGACCGAGGCGTCGGCTCGCGGAGTGCCGACGAGAATGCACGCGGCGTCTGCGCTGACCGGCCGACCCGTGAGTCTGCCGCGAGCTCTCCGAGGTCTGCGCAACGTCACGGGACTGCAGACCGACGGGCGCCGGATCGGCTACCCGGATGCCCGGTACAAGTCGCTGTGGTGGGCACCGGCGCTGGGGGCGCAGCCTCACGAGGTCGTGGGCACGAGGCACCTCGACCATGTCGACAACTCCGTTTCAGTCGGGGGCCGCTACGTCGGATTCGGCGTCTTCCCGGATGTCTATGTGGCGGACACGAAGACGCGCCGCTTCGTCGAGGTCAGCACGAACGGAGGATCGGCATTCGTGGACTCGACGACGCTTCTCGTGGTCCACGGGCCGCGCCGGAAGGTACTTCACGCGATCCTGCGGATGGCCCTCGTGCCGCTGCGCGATTTGCCGCCGATCCCCGCCTGCCGCTAGGTCCCGTAGCCAGGCGGGGACCGCCCGAAGCCCCGGCTATCCTGCCGGGCTAATGTCCGTCACGACGGTGCCGCAGGCTCTCGTCATCGAGGGCGGGAACCCGCTCAACGGCCGCATCCGGGCCTCCGGGAACAAGAACGGCGCGCTGCCGATCCTCGCCGCCTGCCTGCTGGCGGACGAGCCGGTGACTCTGTCGAACATGCCCCGGATCCGCGACGTCGAGACGATGATCGAACTCCTGTGCGCGACCGGCGCGAGCGCAGAGTGGACGGGACCGAACGAGGTGCGCGTCGAGCCTCAGGGGCTCTCCTCTTACGAGGTCGATCCGGTGTTGGCGGAGCGGATCAGGGCGTCCTTCCTCCTGGCCGGCCCGCTCCTCGCGCGGCTCGGCCGCGCCGTTGTGCCGCCGCCCGGCGGCGACGTGATCGGCCGGCGCCGTCTCGACCCGCACATCCACGCGCTCCAGCGGCTCGGCGCGCGAATCGAGATCGAGAGCACCTTCGAGATGGAGACAGACGGCCTGCGCGGCACGACGATCTTCCTCGACGAGGCGAGCGTGATGGCGACCGAGAACACGGTCATGGCGGCCGTCCTCACGCCGGGCGAGACCACGATCGGCAACGCCGCCTGCGAGCCGCACGTACAAGATCTGTGCCGGTTCCTCGTCTCGCTCGGCGCCGAGATCGAAGGGATCGAGTCGAACGTCCTCCGGATTCACGGCGTCGAGAGCCTGCGCGGGGGCGAGTGGTCGATCGCGCCCGAGCACATCGAGGTCGGAAGCTTCATCGGCCTCGCCGCCGTCACGAACAGCGACCTGACGATCGACGGGGTCGAGACCAAGGACCTCGCGTCGATCCTCACCGCGTTCACCCGGCTCGGGATCGAGGTGGAGCCGGGAGACGGCTGGGTGCGCGTGCCGCCGCACCAGGAGCTCGTGATCCAGAACGACCTCGGCGACCAGGTACCGAAGATCGAAGACGGCCCGTGGCCGGCCTTCCCGGCCGACCTGACGTCGATCGCGGTCGCGGTGGCTACGCAGGCTTGGGGGACGATCCTCGTCTTCGAGAAGATGTTCGAGAACCGGCTGTTCTTCGTCGACAAGCTCGTCTCGATGGGCGCGCGAATCATCGTCTGCGACCCGCATCGCGTCGTAGTGAGCGGGCCGTCGCGCCTCTACGGGCAGCGGCTGACGAGCCCGGACATCCGCGCAGGCATGGCGATGCTCATCGCTGCGCTCTGCGCCGATGGCCAGTCGGTGATCGGCAACGTCGCGGAGATCGACCGCGGCTACGAGCGGATCGACGACCGCCTGCGCGGCGTCGGCGCGCAGATCGAGCGCGTCGACGCGTAGCCTTCGCTGGAAGCATCGTCGGCCAAGCCGCCGATGCCCGGCGGAACACCGCGACGCCTGCGGCGTCGCCGGGTACGCTCCGCAGCGATGAGCGAGCAGGCTGCGGCGGGCGTCCGAGTGAACGTGTACGGGCGCGGCGAGGCGACGGTCGAGACGGGCCTGCCCGTACTGAACCGGCTGCTGACGCGACTCGCCGAGACGGCGCGGTTCGACGTCGTCCTCGACATCGAGCCGGGCGACACCGAGGCCGAGGTGGAAGCCGCCGCGGCCGCGCTCGGCCACGCGCTCGCCGGGCCCTTGCGGGCGGACGGCGCGCGCGGCTACGGCTCGGGCTCGATGACGTCCGCCGAGGCGCTTGCCTACGTCGTGCTCGAAACGAGCAACGAGCCGCTCTTCGTAACGAACGTCGACCTGACCCAGGCCCGCATCGGCGGGCTCGGCACCGACGTCACACGGCGCTTCCTCGAGCTGCTCGCAGAGAACGCCGGGCTCGTCCTCCACGTCCGGCTCCTGAACGGGACGGACAGCGCACACGTGCTCGACGCGATCTTCAAGGGGCTCGGCGCCGCACTCGCCGAGGCATGCGAGAGGCAGGAGCGCCGGTGAGCGAGAAGCGCGTCGTGCGCACCGAGGCGGCGCCGGCGCCGTTCCAGGGGGCCCCGTACTCGCAGGCGATCGCGGCAGGCGGCTTCGTCTTCGTCTCGGGTCAGCTCGGCCTGAAGCCGGGGGACACGGAGATCTCCGGCGGCATCGAGGAGCAGACGGAGCAGGTCTTCGCGAACCTGGAGGCGATCCTCGAGGAGGCGGGGAGCGGGCTCGACCGCCTCGTCAAGACGACCGTCTACCTCCAGCGGCTCGACGAGTTCCAGGCGATGAACGCCGTCTACGCGAAGCACGTCGGCGAGCAGCCTCCGGCACGCGCGACAGTCGAGGTGGCGAAGCTCCCCTCCGGCGCGCTGGTCGAGATCGAGGCAGTGGCGCTCCTGTAGTCGCGCCAGAATGGCGCAGTGCTGCAGCAGATAGAGAAATACGTCCGCTCGCTCGGGCTCGACGCATACCTCGTCGGCGGGGCCGTTCGCGACGAGCTGCTCGGACTCGAGTCCAAGGACGCAGACTTCCTCGTGCCCGGTCTCGAGACGGAGGGGTTGCGGGCCGCGCTTGCGCCGCACGGGCGGGTCGAGGATCTCGTCGTCGCCGATCGGCTCGTGGGCGTCCGCTTCTACCCGCGTGACCGCGAGATCCGTGGTCTGACGCCGGCCGGGATCGAGTTCGCCCCGCCTCGTAAGGAAGTCTCCACTGGGCCCGGCAGGCACGACTTCGAGATCGTCGCCGACGCCACGCTCTCGGTCGAGGACGACATGCGGCGCCGCGACTTCACCGTGAACGCGATGGCCCGCCGGCTCGAGACCGGCGACCTCGTCGATCCGCTCGGCGGCCAGGCCGACCTCGCGGCCCGCCGCCTACGCACCGTCTCGACGCTGAGCTTCCGCGAGGACCCGCTGCGGCTCGTCCGCGCTCTCCGCTTCGTCTCGCAGCTCGGCTTCGAGCCCAACGAGGAGCTGCTCGCGCAGATGCGCGAGGAGGCGCCCGCCGTCAAGCTCGTTTCGGGCGAGCGCATCGGCGGCGGCCTCGCGGCCGACGGGATGGGCGAGCTCTCGAAGCTCCTGCTCGGCGCAGAGCCGGCCCGCGCGCTGCGGCTCGCACGCGACACCGGCGTGCTCGTCGAGCTGCTGCCGGAGTTCGGCCCGGCGATCGGCTTCGACCAGGAGAGCCGCTACCACGACCTGACCGTCGATGAGCACACGTTCGCGGTCGTTCAGGCAGCCGCGGACGCCGACTACCCGCTGGCTGTGCGGCTGGCCGCCCTCTTCCACGACCTCGGCAAGCCGCTCACCGCCTGGCGCGGCAACGACGGACGGCTCCACTACTACGCGAAGCCCGGCTTCGCCGAGCGGGGACACGACCAGGTCGGCGCCGAACTCGCGGCCGGCGCGCTCTCGCGGCTGAGGTACCCGAACGCACTCCGGCAGCGTGTCGTCCGGATCGTCCGCCGTCACATGTTCAGCCCCGGGAAGGGCGACGCCCTGCGTGCGCGGCGCTTTCTCCGTCGCAACGGCGACGAGCTCGCGTTCGACCTGCTCGACCACAAGCATGCCGACCTGCTCGGCAAGCGCGGCAGCGGCGGCGAGCCCCCGCCGCGGGACGAGATCGACGCGCTCGCGCGCTTCCGTGAGGTGGTGGCGGAGGAGCGATCGAACCCGCACCGCCTGAGCGATCTCGCGGTGGACGGGAACGACCTGATCAGGCTCGGCTTCGAGCCGGGGCCGCAGCTCGGACGCATCCTCAACGAGCTGCTCGACGCCGTGGTCGACGAGCCCGCGCTCAACACCCGCGAAGTGCTGCTCGCGCGGGCGAAGGAGCGGCTGTGATCCGGTGGTGGGCACCCGGTTACCAGGTCGTGTTCACGACACGCGCCGGCGGCGTGAGCGAGGGGCCGTACTCCTCGCTCAACCTCGGCCGCAAGAGCGGTGACGAGGTCGAGCGCGTCGACGAGAACCGACGCATCGCCTGCGACGCCGTCGGCGCCGACCTGGCCAAGCTCACCCTCAACTACCAGGTGCACTCGGACCGCGTCATTCGGGCGGCACCCGGGGTGCGCGGCGAGCACGCGGACGGGCTGTGGACCGACGAGCCCGGCCAACCGATCCTCGCCATGTCCGCGGACTGCCTGCCCATTGCGGTCGCGCGGGTCATGACAGACGACCGTGCGGTGGCGGTTCTCCACGCTGGGTGGAAGGGCCTCCTGGCCGGCATCGTCGAAGCTGGAGCGGAGGCGCTCGGGGGCGAGACCCTCGCGGCGATGATCGGGCCCGGCATCGGGCCGTGTTGCTACGAGGTGGGGGAGGAGGTGGCGGCTCCGTTTCGCGAGCGCTTCGGCGACGATGTTGTTCGCGACGGGCGTCTCGACCTCTGGACGAGCGCCGAGCGGGCTCTTCGCGCCGCGGGCGTCGACCACGTTGAGCGGCTCGACCTCTGCACCGCCTGCGAGCCGGAGACGTTCTTCTCCCACCGGCGCGACCGCGGCGTCACGGGCAGGCAGGGAGTGATCGCCTACGTCGCCGGCTGAGATCCGCGAGCGCTACGAGCGAATCCGCGAGGAGGTCGGCCCGGCAGTCACCGTCGTGGCCGCGACGAAGTACGTGTCGCTCGAGGACCTGGCGGCCCTCGCCGAGGCCGGCGTCGAGGTGGTGGGCGAGAACCGCGCCCAGGACCTGGGCGCCAAGCACGACGCCTACGGCGACGCCTTCCGCTGGCACTTCATCGGCCACCTCCAGAGCCGGAAGGCGCCGCTCGTCAGCGAGCTCTGCGAGCTCTGCCACTCGCTCGCCTCCGAGTCGGCGGCGCGCAAGCTCACCATCCCCGCGCTCGTCGAGGTCAACCTCTCGGGCGAGCCGACGAAGTCCGGCGTGTCCCCCGATGACCTGCCCACCCTGCTCGAGGCGTACGACGACGTCTGCGGGCTGATGACGATGCCGCCCGCAACGGGCGATCCGGAGGGTTCGCGGCCGTATTTCCGGCGCCTGCGCGAGCTCGCCGAGAGCCACGGCCTGCGCGAGCTCTCGATGGGGACTAGCCAGGACTACCGGGTCGCCGCCGAGGAGGGAGCGACCTACGTCCGCGTCGGCGCAGTCCTGTGGCAGCGCTAACATCGGCGGCGCGATGGGTCTCTCAGACGTCTGGGCCCGCACCCTCGTCTACTTCGGCATCGCCGAGGAGGAGGACTGGGACGAGGACGGCTACCTCACCGAGGACGAGCTCGCCGACCCATATGAGCGGCAGAACGTGCGACAGCTCCCGGCGCGGCGGTCGCGGCGGGCCTACGACGACGACTGGACCGATCCGGAGCCCGAGGCGGACTCCCGGCGGACGAGCATCCTGCGCCCGCAGGCCTCGTCGCGGCGCGTCCGCAACCTCGAGCCCGTGCGCGGGCCGGCCACGTCGCGTGTCCACCTCATCCTCCCGCGCAGCTTCAACGACGCGCAGCAGCTCGCCGACCGCTTCAAGGACGGCGTCCCCGTGATCCTGAACCTCCAGTCCGCCGACTCGGAGCTCTCCAAGCGGCTGATCGACTTCGCCAGCGGGCTCACGTACGCGCTGGACGGCGGGATGCAGCGGATCGCCGACAAGGTCTTCCTCCTGACGCCGCCCGACGTCGAGCTCTCGGCCGAGGACCGGGCGCGGATGCTCGAGCGCGGCTTCTTCAACCAGGCATAGGAGAACGCCAATGCAGGCCGAACGACCCGTGATGGGCTTTTTGGCCACGTTCGGGCTGCTTGCCGACGCCATTACGAGCGTCGAGACGTTCGTCAACGTCTTCATCACGCTCTACGGGCTCGTGATCCTCGCGTACATCCTCACGGGCTGGCTGCGGCTTCCCTATTCGCCGACCCTCAACCGGATCCAGCGCTTTCTCTACGACGTCTGCGAGCCGTATCTCCGCCTGTTCCGCCGCCTGCTGCCCGCCACGGGAGCAATCGACTTCTCGCCGATCCTCGCCTTCATCGCGCTCGGTGTGATCGACCGCCTCCTGATCTGGATCCTCGACCACTTCCACTAGAGGAGGAACCCATGGCACTCACACCTGTCGAGATCAGACACATGACGCCGCCGCGCACCACGTTCGGCGGCTACCGCAGAGGCCCGACGGAGAAACTGCTCGAGGACGTCGCGGCAAGCTTCGAGGATGTCTGGCGCGAGCGTGCCGACCTGGCGGACAAGGTCGAGCAGCTCGAGACCGACCTCGTCCGCTTCCGTGAGCTCGAGAGCCTGCTGCGCACGACGCTCGTCTCTGCCGAACAGGCTTCCGCCCAGATGCGCGACCAGGCGCGGCGAGAGGCGAAGCTGATTCTCACCGAGGCGCACGCCGAGGCACGGGAGATCCAGCGGCGCGCCGTGGCCGAGAACGAGCGGCTCTCGCTCGAGGCGCGCCGGGTGCGGGCGCAGCTGATCGACGCGCTCTCCACGCTCGACGACCCCGAGCCGGATGCGAAGGCGACCCCCGAGCCCGACGAAGAGGCGGACACCGCCGAAGAGCGCAGCTGGTACGGCTTCCCGACCGGCGCGACGCTGCCCGACGCGGACGCTGCATAGGGGTGGGTGCCCCGACGTAAACTGAGCGCATGACGGCGGAATCGACGCGATTGCGCGTGCGCGTCAGCCCCGGCGCCGGCCGGACGGCGCTCGTGGGACGGCACGGCGACGCGTGGAAGGTCCGCGTCACCGAGGCGCCCGAGCGCGGTCGAGCGAACGAGGCCGTTCTCCGCCTCCTTGCCGAGACCCTTGCGCTGCCGCGCACGGCGCTGACTCTCGTCTCGGGCCACGGCGGCCGCGAGAAGGTCGTCGAGCTCACGGGGATGGGGCCGGCGCTGATCGAGCGACGCCTCGCGTCCGCAGCTTCCGCGGACCGAGGTAGGAGGGAGCGGCGGTGACGAGCATCGACACCTATCGGTTCCGCGAGGCACTCCTCGAGGAGCGCAAGCGGGTCGAGCACGCCCTCGCGACGCTCCGCGACCAGCATCCCGGCTCGCCCGACGAAGAGGTGGAGGAGCTGCCCGCGACGAGCGACAACCATCTCGCGGAGACCGCAGCCGCGACCCTCGGCCGAGAGATCGACTACACGCTCGGCGAGAACTCCGGCCACGTGCTCGTGGACATCGACGCCGCGCTCAAGCGCATCGACGACGGCACGTACGGCACCTGCGTCAGCTGCGGCAACGAGATCCCGCTGGGACGGCTGGAGGCGCACCCCGCCGCATCCCTCTGCATCGACTGCAAGCGGCGAGCCGAGGGAGGATGAACGAGCCTCTGCGGCAGCTCGAGGTGCGGGTCGGCTCTGCGACGGATGCGTTGACGCCGCTCTCCCGGGCGACTCGCTCCTTCGCGGCGACGCCGGTGCAATGGCTTTCGCTCGGTGCGATTGCGATCGCGGCAATCGTCGCCGACCAGGTGACAAAGCACATCGTGGCCGCCAATCTCGCTCTCGGCGACCGGGTCCACGTCGTCGGCCCGTTCGCGATCAGGCACGTCAGGAACTCCGGCATCGCGTTCGGCCTCTTCGCCCACGCTACCGCCGGTGTGATCGCGCTCACCGCGATCGCGATCGCCTGGATGCTCGCCTATTTCGCCCGCTCCGGAGCGCGCCATCCGGTGCTGCCCATCGCGCTCGGGCTCGTCATCGGCGGCAGCATCTCCAACCTCGCCGACCGGGTCCGGCTCGGCTTCGTCACCGACTTCCTCGACTTCCGCTACTGGCCGGCGTTCAACCTCGCCGACAGCTTCATCGTGATCGGGGTCGCGATCCTCGTCGGCGCGCTCGCCCTCGCCGAGCGGAGCCCCCGCCCGGGCGCGGCGTCCAAGCGCTGAAGCGGCACGTCGTTCCGCCGGAGGCCGCGGGAGAGCGGATCGACCGCTACCTCGCGACGCTGCCGGAGATCGAGTCGCGCGCCGCGGCCGAGCGGCTGCTCGCCGCGGGGGCCGTGCTGGTCGACGGGCGAGCCCTCGGCAAGAGCCACAAGCTCGCGGGTGGGGAGGAGATCGAGATCGAGCCGCCGGAGCCGACCGCCGCGGAGCCGGCGGTCGCGCCGCCCGAGCTCACGGTCGCCTACGCAGACGATCACCTCCTCGTAGTGGACAAGGCGGCGGGGGTCGTCGTCCATCCCGCGCGCGGCCACGCGAGCGGGACGCTCGCGGACGCACTTGCGGCCGCGGGCGCGGCGGGCGGGGAGGAGGACCGGCCCGGCATCGTCCACCGGCTCGACCGGGACACGTCGGGCCTGCTCGTCGTGGCGCGGACACAGGAGACGTACGAAGGGCTGCAGCGTCTCGTACGGCGCCGTGAGCTGACGCGCGAGTACCTCGCGCTCGTCGCCGGCAGGCCGCGGTCGCGGCGAGGGACGATCGAGGCGCCGGTCGGCCGCGACCGGCGCGACCGGCTCCGCCACTCGCTCGACACCGCCACCCCGCGCGCCGCCGTGACCCACTTCGAGGTCGAGGAGCTGCTGCCGAAGCACGCACTCCTCCGCGTCCGGCTCGAGACCGGCAGGACACATCAGATCCGGGTCCACCTCGAGGCGATCGACCTCCCCGTCGCCGGTGACCCGGTCTACGGCGTACCCGGAGACTTGGGTCTCCAGCGGCAGTTTCTCCATGCGGCGCGGCTCGCCTTCACGCAACCGGTCACGGGCGCGGAGGTGGACGTGTCGTCTCCTCTGCCACCGGATCTCGCCGCCGCGCTCGCTGCGGCGGGCGCCAGCTAACCTTCCCGGGTTCCTGTCCCTACTCCCCGGCGGCCCAGCCGTGGCGCGCGTGCCTCTCCTTGCGGGAGGTGCGCCTCGACTCCCACCGGCGCACGAGCACCAAAAACCAATCTGGAAGGAGCTTCCATGTCAGTTTCGACTGAGCCGGCCTCGACGGGCGCCGCGGTCTCGATGCGCGAGCTGCTCGAGGCCGGAGTTCACTTCGGCCACCAGACGCGGCGCTGGAACCCGAAGATGCGCCGCTTCATCTTCGCCGAGCGCGGCGGCATCTACATCATCGACCTCACCCAGACCGCGGAGCGGCTCGACGAGGCGCAGCAGTTCCTGCGCAACGTGGCCGAGCGCGGCGGCACCGTCCTCTTCGTCGGCACGAAGAAGCAGGCGCAGGACGCCGTCGAGAACGAAGCGAAGCGCATCGACATGCCGTACGTCAACCACCGCTGGCTCGGCGGCCTGCTCACGAACTGGCGCACGATGGCCGACCGCATCGACCGGCTGCACGAGATGCGCCGCCTGCGGGACGAGGGCCAGCTCGAGCTACTCCCCGCGAAGGAGCGCATCTCGATGGGCCAGGAGCTCGAGAAGCTCGAGGCGAACCTCGGTGGCGTCGCCGATATGCGCCGCCAGCCCGACGCCGTCGTGATCGTCGACCTGAAGAAGGAGGCGCTCGCCGTCCGCGAGGCGCGCCGGCTCGGTGTCCCGGTCGTCGCGCTCGTAGACACGAACTGCGACCCCGACGAGGCCGACTACGTCATTCCCGGCAACGACGACGCGATCCGCTCGTGCCTCCTCATCGTGCACGCGCTCGCCGAGGCGGTCTCGAACGGGAAGCAGAAGGTCTCGGCGCAGGAGCTGCAGCAGCAGCCCGAGGCCGCCGAGCCGCCGGCAGACGCCGCGCCGGCAGACGACGTCGAGGATGCGGAGGCCGGCGAGACCATTCAACCCGAGACCGAGGGCGAGTCCGTGCCGGTCTTTACCGGGGAGGATCCGGCGAAGGAAGGCGCGGAGGAGACGAAGCGGTCGGCTGCGGCTCTCGGCGACCCGACGCTTGACAACGAGCGGAAGGAGGAGGCCCAGAATGGCGGTTGAGATCTCGGCACAGCTCGTCCGTGAGCTCCGCGAGCGCACCGGCGCGGGAATCATGGACTCGAAGCGCGCGCTGCAAGAGACGAACGGCGACATCGAGGAGGCGCTGGTCCTCCTCCGTGAGAGGAACCTGGCTGGCGCCGCGAAGCGCGCCGATCGCGCCACGACCGAGGGGCTCGTGGGCTACCACCTCGCCGACGACCGCTCCCGCGGGACGATGGTCGCCGTCGGCTGCGAGACCGAGCCGGTCTCGAAGAACGACGACTTCCAGGCGTTCGGCCAGAAGGCGCTCGACGTCGTCGAGGCCGACGGGATCGACGCCGTGTCGAACCTCGAGCAGGAGCGGGTGGAGCTGTCCGGGAAGCTCGGCGAGAACATCGCCATCGCCGGCGCCGCGCGTTTCGAAGCCGTGGACGGCGGTCGCATCGGCGCATACGTCCATCCGCCCGCGAACAAGCTCGGCGTCCTCCTCCACCTGCGCGGCGGCGACGACGAGCTCGCGCGCAATCTCGCGATGCACGTCTCGTGGTCGGATCCGCGCTGGATCGCCCGCGAGGACGTCCCCGAGGACCTGCTCGCCGCGGAACGCGAGATCTACCTCAACTCCGACGAGGTGCAGTCGAAGCCCGAGCAGGCGCGTGAGAAGATCGTCACGGGAATGCTCGACAAGCGATTCTTCGCAGAGCGGGGAGGGGTCCTCACGGACCAGCCGTGGATCCACGACGGCTCGGTCACCGTTGGCAAGGTGCTCGCCGACGCGGACGCGGAGGTGCTCGAGCTCGAGCGCTTCTCCCTCGCGGGATGACGGTCCAACCCGAGACCGAAACCGGCACCGATACCAGCCGGAGGGGACACGCGCCCGTCTTCCGGCGGATCCTGCTCAAGCTCTCCGGCGAGGCGCTCATGGGCGAGCGCGACTACGGGATCGACCCCGATGTGACGCGGGCGCTTGCGCGCGAGGTCGCCGGTATCCGCGGCGAAGGCGTCGACGTCGCGGTGGTCGTGGGCGGCGGCAACTTCTACCGCGGCCTGGCCGCGGCGGCAGAGGGCGGGATGGACCGCGCGACGGCCGACTATGCAGGAATGCTCGCGACACTCCTCAACGCCCTCGCGCTGCAGGACGCGCTCGAGCGGGAGGGAGCCGACACGCGCGTGATGTCGGCGCTCTCGGTGTCCGAGGTGGCGGAGCCGTACATCCGGCGCCGCGCAATGCGGCACCTCGAGAAGGGCCGCGTCGTGATCTTCGCCGCCGGCACGGGCAACCCGTTCTTCACCACCGACACCGCCGCCGCCTTGCGGGCGCTCGAGATGGGCGCCGACGCGATCCTGATGGCGAAGCACGGCGTGAAGGGCGTGTACGACGGCGACCCGAGAAGCAACTCGGAGGCGGAGTTCCTGCCGCGCCTCACGCACCTGCAGGCGATCGAGCGGGGGCTGAAGGTGATGGACACGACGGCCCTCTCCCTCTGCATGGACAACCGCCTCTCGATCCACGTCTTCGAGCTAGCCGAGGGCAATGTCGCGCGCGTCGTGGCGGGCGAAGAGGTGGGGACGATCATCGCGACTGCTGTAAGCGTCGACGGCGAAGCCGCCGACGCACGGCCAGTAGACCGCGCCGCCGACGGCGGCGCCAGGGAGGAGGACTGAAGAATGGCGACGGCTGACGAGATGATCAACGGTGCGCGGGAGAAGATGGTGAAGTCGGTCGAGCACGCGCGGTCGGAGTTCTCGACTGTGCGCACCGGCCGCGCCTCGGCCTCGCTGCTCGACCGGATCGAGGTCGACTACTACGGCACGCAGACGCCGCTGCGGCAGCTCTCGACGATCAACGTCCCCGAGCCGCGCATGCTCACGGTGCAGCCCTTCGACCCGAGCTCGATCAAGGCGATCGAGAAGTCGATCCAGGAGTCGGACCTCGGTCTGACGCCGTCGAACGACGGCAAGCTGATCCGGCTGCCGATCCCCCAGCTCACGGAGGAGCGCCGCAAGGAGCTCGTCAAGGTCGTCCGCAACATGGCCGAGGAGCACCGGGTCGCCGTGCGCGAGATCCGCAGAGACGCGATGCGGCACCTCAAGGAGCTCGTCGACAACGGCGACGTGGGCGCCGACGAGGAGCACCGCGCCGAGGGTCGCGTCCAGGAGCTGACGGACGAGCACACGAAGCAGATTGACGAGCTGCTGAAGCACAAGGAAGCCGAAGTCATGGAGGTGTAGCCGGGTTGGCTTCCATCCCCGGCACTGACGTCACTCCCGAGGAGCACCTCCCCGAGGTCGCGCACGCGGTCGCGATCATCATGGACGGCAACGGGCGCTGGGCCGTCGAGCACGGTGTCTCGGTCGCCGAGGGGCACCGCGCAGGCTCGCGCGCCCTGCGACCGGTCGTGGAGTCGGCGATCGACCTCGGTATCGAGTCGCTCGCGGTCTACGCGTTCTCGACCGAGAACTGGAGCCGCTCGCCCGACGAGGTGGCCGCGCTGATGGAGATCTTCGGAGAGACGATCGACCGCGAGCTCGAGGACCTGGCGGCGCAGGGAGTCCGCTGTCGCTTCCTCGGACGCCGCGAGCGTGCCCCCGACTGGCTCCGCGCGAAGATGGACGAGCTCGAGGCGGCGACGGCCGACAAGACGAAGCTGCAGCTCTGGATCGCCTTCGACTACGGGGGCCGCGCCGAGCTCGTGGACGCCGCCCGCCGGCTCCTCGAGAGCGGCATCGATCCCGACGACGTGGATGACGAGGCGCTCTCCTCCCGCCTCTACGAGCCGGAGATGCCCGACCCGGATCTCGTGATCCGCACCTCGGGGGAGCAGCGCATCTCGAACTTCCTGCTCTGGCAGTCGGCGTACGCCGAGTACCTCTTCACCGACACCCTCTGGCCGGACTTCGGCCCTGAGGAGCTGCGGGGTGCGATCGAGGAGTACGCACTCCGGCGCCGTAGATTCGGCGGAAGGTGACGAATCTCGCCTCGCGTCTCGTGGTCGCGGCGGTCGGCCTGCCGCTCGTGCTCGGCATGCTCTGGCTCGGCGGCTGGTGGCTGTTCGTGCTCGTCGCCGTCGCCGCGTTCGTCGCGGTGCACGAGTTCGTCACGACCGCGCGGCCCCTGCGGCCGCTCGCACCGGCCGTGTACGGATCCGTGATCCTGGCGCTGCTGGGGGCCAAGATGGGAGGCATCACCTGGCTGCTCGGCGGCTTCCTGACGGTGTTCGTGCTCGGCTTCGTCCTTTACGCCCTCTCCAGCACGCGGGCGCCGACGACGGCTGCGCTCGGCTCCACCGTCCTCGGGTCCGCGTGGATCGGGCTCGGTCTGGGCTTCGTGCTCCTGCTGCGCCTGATGCACACGGAAGGGCGGCTGATCGCGTTCACCGTGGTGCTGACGGTGTTCGCGGCGGATACGCTCGCGTACTTCGTCGGACGCTTCGCCGGTCGACACCGCCTCGCGCCCCGCCTGTCTCCGAAGAAGACGTGGGAAGGCCTGGCCGGAGGCGCGGCTGCCGGCATCTTCGTCTCGTTCATCGCCCTCTACGACACGCGCGATCGCTACCTGAGCGTCTGGGAGGCAATCGTCCTCGGGCTGGTCGTCGTCACGGCCGCGGTGCTCGGCGACCTGTTCGAGTCGGCCCTGAAGCGAGATCTCGAGGTGAAGGACACCGGCAGCCTGCTCGGCGGCCACGGTGGGGTGCTCGACCGGGTGGACGCGCTTCTGTTCGCCGCGCCCGCCGCCTACTTCGTCGTCGTCTCGTTCGGGTACCACTGACTCCCTACACTTGGCGGGTGAAGCGCGTCGCGCTGCTCGGGGCAACGGGGTCGATCGGGCGCCAGGCGATCGAGATCGTCGAGGCACATCCGCAGTTGGAGCTGTGCGCAGTCGCCTCCGGCTCGACGCCGCTCGACGACGTCGACGCGCCTCTGAAGGCCGTCGGCGGCGACCTGACCGAGCTCCTCGAGCGCGCACAGCCGGACGTCGTCCTCAACGCGGTCGTGGGCTTCGCGGGCGTCCACGCCACGCTCTGGGCGCTCGAGCGGGGCGTCGACCTCGCGCTCGCAAACAAGGAAAGCCTCGTCGCGGCAGGCGAGCTCGCCCTCCTCGCTCGCGAGCGGGGGCGCGGCCGGATCCTCCCCGTCGACAGCGAGCACTCCGCGCTCTTCCAGTGCCTCGAGGGGCGCGAGCCGGAGCAGGTCGACACGCTCGTGCTCACGGGCTCGGGAGGCCCGTTCCGCGGCCACACTGCTGCGGATCTCGAGGACGTCACTCCCGAGCAGGCTCTCGCACATCCGACCTGGCGCATGGGCCCGAAGATCACCGTGGACTCGGCAACGCTCGCGAACAAGGGGCTCGAGGTGATCGAGGCGCACTATCTGTTCGGCTTTCCGTACGACCGCATCGAGGTCGCGATCCAGCCGACGTCGATCGTCCACGCGCTCGTGCGCTTCCGGGACGGCGCCGCGCTCGCGCATCTCGGCTACCCGGACATGCGCGTGCCGATCTCCTACGCCCTCACCTATCCCGAGCGGGCCGCGACGCCGCTGC
>DASQCM010000094.1:0-2609 GCA_035634675.1 Gaiellaceae bacterium | reverse complement strand
GTGATCGAGCTGGGCGAGCCGCATGCTTCCCCAGGCCCAGGCGACGGCGACCAGCGCCGCGGCGACGGCCGGCCGGCGGAGACCCGGGTCGCCGAAGCCGAAGACCAGGATCGCGACGGCGGCCGCCGCGACCAGCGTCGTCCCTACGGGCACGCGCACGACGTCGGAGGCCGCACACCCGATGCAGACCGTGCCGACGAGGGCGTGCGGGAAGCGAATCGTCACGTCACGGGATCACCAGCCCTTTCAGCTGCGCCATGTGCGCGGGGCCGATCCCGGGCACGCCCTGCAGCTCGGTCACGGAGTGGAACGCGCCGTGCGCCTGGCGGTAGTCGAGGATCTTCTGCGCAGTGACCGGCCCGATCCCCGGTAGCGCCTCGAGCTGCTCGAGTGTCGCGGTGTTGAGGTCGAGCGGCGCGGTCGGCGACGAGCCGGCTGCGGCAGGAGGGGTCGACGCTGCAGCAGCCGCACCGGCCGCGCCGCGTCCCGGGACGAGGATCTGCTCCCCGTCGGCAATCGGCGCCGCGAGGTTAACCGTGTCGAGTTGGGCCTTGGGAGTCGGGCCGCCGGCCGCTGTGATCGCGTCGTCGATCCTCGAGCCCGATCGCAGCCGGTAGAGGCCCGGCCGGCGCACCGCTCCGGCAACGTCGATCACGAGCAGCTTGGCGGCCGCCGGCTTCGGTGTGGCAACCCGCACGGGCGCGACGATGTGCGCCGGCGCGCTGCCGCCGCCGTGATGCCGCACGACGAGGATGAGCAGGACCGCGATCGCAGCGGCTACACCGAAGAGCTGCCGCCGTGAGAGCGCTGGAAAGCCCACGTCCACGTCGTCCAGCCTGCCGCCGAACCCGTGACGTGTCCGTCGGGACTTCGTGACCGTAGACTCGCGGCTGTGGCGGACTGGGTGACGATCTCAGCGCTCGCGACGGCCGGTGGGACGCTCGTCCTCGCCGGCGCGACCTTCGCCTCGGTTCGCTCCGCGAACCGCGCGGCGCGGGTCGCCGAGATGTCCCTCCTCGCCGGGCAGCGACCGTTGCTCGTCCAGTCCCGCACCGACGACCCCACACAGAAGGTCGGCTTTGCGGATGACGTGTGGCTGATCGCTCGCGGCGGCCAGGGCGACGCACGGGCGACCGACGAGGCCGTCTACTTCACGATCGCCATCCGCAATGTCGGCACCGGCATCGCCGTTCTCCACGGCTGGCATCTCTTTCCCGAGCTCGAGCTCCGCCCCGACAACACCCCGACTCCGCTCGAGGACTTCACGATGCTCAGCCGCGACCTCTACGTCGCCCCCGAGGATGTCGGCTTCTGGCAGGGCGCGTTCCGAGACCCGCGGAGCGACGACTACCGCGAGGCCCGCCACGCGGTCGAGGAGCCGCATCGCGTTGCCGTCGACATCCTGTACGGCGACTTCGAGGGCGGACAGCGGGTGATCACCCGCTTCCTGCTCTCGCCGCGGCCGGTCGACGACGAGGTGCGCTGGTTCGCCGGCGTCGGCCGGCACTGGAACGTCGACCGGCCGCAGCCGCGCTAGACGACGAAGTTCACGAGCTTGCGCGGGACGACGATCGTCTTGCGCGGCTCGCCGCCGTCGAGATGCCCCCGCACGCGCTCCGAGGCGCGCGCCCGCGCGACGAGCTCGTCCTCGCTCAGGCCCGTGTCCACCTCAAAGCGGTCGCGCACCTTGCCGTTGACCTGGACGACGAGCTCGAAGGTCTCCCGCACGAGCTGCGACTCGTCCGCCTCCGGCCACGGCGCCTCCCAGAGCCGCTCGTGCCCGAGCACTCCCCACAGCTCCTCCGCCACGTGCGGCGCGTATGGCTGGATCAGGGAGACAGCAGTCTCTGCCGCGAAGCGCGCGTCGCGCGCGTCCGGCGCGCCGCCCAGCTCGTTCACGAGCTCCATCACCGCCGCGATCGGCGTGTGGAACTGGAACCGGCGCAGGACGTCGTCGGTCACCTTGGCGATCGTCTCGTTCGCCTTCCTGGCCAACTCACCCTCGCGCTCACCAGGCGACGGCGCCTGCTCGGCCGCCTCGTGCACGGCGCGCCACAGCCGCCGCAGGAAGCGGACGATGCCGTCGATGCCGGAGTCGGTCCACTCCATGTCCTGGTCGGCGGGCCCGATGAAGAGCATGTAGAGGCGGACGGCGTCGGCGCCGTATTCGTCGACGAACGGATCCGGGCCTTGGACGTTCCCCTTCGTTTTCGACATCTTCGTCCCGCCGAGCGTCACCCACCCCTGGTGGAACATGCGCGCGAACGGTTCGCGGAAGCCGACCATCCCCCAGTCGTTCATCGCCTTGACGAAGAAGCGCGAGTAGAGCAGGTGGCCGGTCGCGTGGTCGATGCCGCCGATGTACTGCGAGACGGGCAGCCAGTAGTCGACGACGAAGCGGTCGAACGGCGCCTCGTCGTTGTGCGAGTCGATGTAGCGCAGGAAGTACCACGACGAGTCGACGAACGTGTCCATCGTGTCCGGGTCGCGGCGCGCCGGGCCGCCGCACTTCGGGCACTCCACGTTCATGTACTCCTCGTTGGCGGCGAGCGGCGGCTTGCCCTTCGGCGCGTAGTCCTCGATATCCGGGAGCAGCACCGGCAGGTCCT
>DASQCM010000093.1:0-2997 GCA_035634675.1 Gaiellaceae bacterium | reverse complement strand
CTCTGCTTCGCCGCGGCCTTGACCTCTTCGACCGCATACGGCACCTGCCGGAACTCGACTCCGACATTGCCGTCCGCAACGGTGACGAGTGCCCACTCGGCGAGCGGACGCAGGACGGGCGGATCCTCGAACCGGTCGTACAAGATCCCGACGCTGCCGGGGTTGAGGTAGAGCGCGTCGTCGACCCGGCGCGTCCACTGCAGGTGCGTGTGCCCACCTGCCAACAGCGCCGCATCGTGGCCCGGGCACCTCGAGGAGAAGCGCGTCCGCGTTGCCGAGTACCGTCTCGCAGCCGAGCGTGGCGAGCCGGTCGAGAGTCTCCGCGGGTTGCGAGCCGCCCTGCGCGACGTCCCCGAGGCAGACGACCTCCTCGACCCCGACGCGCTCGACATCTTCCAGCGCAACGCGGAAGGCGACGTCGTTCGCGTGCTGGTCGGAGATAAGCGCGACGCGCACGCCGCGAGGCTATCGGGGCCGCCGGGCCGCCTCAAGCGGTTCCGTGACATGCCTTCAAGCCCGCTCCCCTAGCGGCATTAAGGGCCGAAAACCCCTCAACCGGGGTCAGACCCCGGGCTGATGGGCCGAAACGGCCATCGGCCGCGGCCAGCTCGTCACGGTTTGGGCCTAACACAGCCTGAACAGGCCCCGGCTAGTGTGGGCGCCGGGTCGTGCTGCGCGTCAGGAGTGTCATCGCCGTCGCCATTCTCATGGCGCTCGTCGGGGTAGCGGCAGCATCGGCCGCGACCGGCTCGCAGCGGCATGCGCAGCAGCAATCGGTCTCGACCTCGACCCTCATGCCGGGCGTGACCTACAGCCGCGAGGTCGACTTCACGTCGCGCGGCCCGATCGTCGTGGACATTGTCACCGCGCCGAGGCCCGACGGCGCCGTCTACTCGCTCCAGCCCGCTCTCTCGAACGGCCTGCTCCGCGGCACCGAGCAGCTGACGCACCTCGACCAGCGGGTCGCCGCCGGGGCGACGACCGTCGCGATCGGCGGCGACTACTTCGCCTCCCGCACCGGCGCACCGAGCGGGATCCTCATGCAGGACGGCGTGCTCGAGAGCCAGCCCGCCGTCGGGCGGTCGAGTCTGGGGATCGCCGCGAACGGCATCCTCACGCCCGCGCGCGTCTCGTTCGCTGGGAGCTGGCAGGGAAGCGGCCAGCGCCGGCCGCTGGGCCTCAACTCCCCGGCGGGTCAGGGGAAGTTCACGCTCTACACGCCGGCGTACGGGACCGCTACCCCCAAGGAGTCGGGAGTTGTCGAGGCCGTCATCCCGTCGTTCCCGCCGGCTCGGCTCGGCGTGCCGCTTGACGGCCTCGTAACGCAGGTCACGAGCGCCGGCCCGATCGGGATCCCCCGCAACGGCGCCGTGCTCGTCGCGCGCGGCGCCGTGTCGACCACGCAGCTCAAGGCGGAGGCGTCCGTTGGGCAGACGGTAGACGCGCGCCTGGCGCTCTCGCCGGACTGGAGCAGCCTGGCGAGCGCGATCGGCGGCGGCCCGCTGCTCGTAAGCAACGGCAAGCCCGTCTTCCACGCGAACGAGACGTTCGACCCGCGCCCCCTCAACAGCCGCCAGCCGCGCGGCGCGATCGGCCAGCTCGTCGACGGCCGTATCGTCCTCGTCGGAGTCGAGGGGACGAATCCCGCGTACAGCATCGGCATGTCGAGCTACGAGCTCGCGGTCGAGCTCTCCCGCCTCGGAGCCACGACGGCCTTCGGCCTCGGAGCCGGCCCCGCCGCGGGAATCGCCTTCGACGGGACGCTGCTCACGCGTCCTGCCAAGGGGCTGGTGCCGAAGGTGTCGGACGCGCTCGTTCTCTCCTACACCGGCGTCTACGCGCCTCCGCCGTCCACCCTCGTGCTCTCGCCCAACGGCGACGGCGCCGGAGACACCGAGACTCTCGGCTATCGGCTCGCGCGCCCCTCGAGCGTCGTCGCAACCCTCACCGGTCCAGCCGGCAGCAAGATCACGCTTGCAAACGGGGCGGAGCCGGCCGGGCTGCACACGCTCCCGTGGAACGGGACGAACGGAAGCTCGCCCGCGCCCGAAGGCGCCTGGACCTTCGCCGTCACGGCGACCGACGACCGCAAGATCACGACGAGCGCGCAGCGGACGTTCTCGCTCGACGACACGCTCTCCTCCCTGAGCGTCAAGAGCGCGAGCCGGGGCCAGGCGACCGCGACGTTCCAGCTGACGCGGAAGGCCGACGTCGTCGTGAGGATCGAACGCCCGAACGGCATCCCGGTGGCGAGCTTCCGCCTCGCGTCGCGTCCGCCGGGAGCCCAGCGGGTGACCTGGCGAGGCCGGATCGGCGGTCGCAACGCCCCCGGGGGCCGGTACCGGGCCGATATCGAAGCGACGAGTTCCGTCGGCACGAGCTCCCTCGCCGCGCTCTTCTCATTCCGCCCTCACACGGGTCACTAGACTCCGCGCGGTGCTCGGAGCGAGCGTCTCGGCGAGCTTCACCTCCCAGATCGCGAATCACGGCGTGTACGCCGTCTTCGGGCTGATGGCGCTCGACGCCGTCTTCCCGGCGTTCAGCGAGCTCGTGATGCTCTACGCAGGCGCGGTCGCGGCGGGAGCGTTCTCCGCGGCGAACGGCGTGACGCTCTTCGGCTCGCGGATCGGCTTCGGCGCGGGCGCCTTCGTCGCGCTTGCGCTCGCCGGCACGCTCGGCTACCTCGCCGGCTCGCTCGTCGGCTGGGCGATCGGACGCTGGGGAGGACGGCCGCTGCTCGATCGCCACGGCCGCTGGTTCCATCTCTCGCCCGCACGCCTCGATCGAGCCGAGGTGTGGTTCGACCGCTGGGGGCCTCTCGGCGTCCTCATCGGCCGGGTCACTCCGGTTGTCCGTTCCTTCGTCTCCATCGCGGCAGGGATCCTCGAGATGCCGCTCGGGATCTACACGGTGTTGACCCTCGTGGGCTCGGCAATCTGGGCGTTCGCCTTCGCCGGAGCGGGCTACGGGCTCGGCAAGAGCTATAGCGGCTTCGAC
>DASQCM010000092.1:0-19229 GCA_035634675.1 Gaiellaceae bacterium | reverse complement strand
GATCCTTGCCGACCGGCTCGGTGCCACCGAGGCGGCCGCCTACGACCTTTCCGCCGGCTGCACGGGCTTCATGTACGCGGTCGCGCAGGCCTACGGGATGCTGGCCGCAGGGCTCGCGCGGCGTGCGCTCGTGGTCGGCGGCGACGTGCTCTCGCGGATCCTCGACTGGAAAGACCGTTCCACCGTCGTGCTCTTCGGCGACGGTGCCGGGGCGGTCGTGCTCGAGCTCTCCGAGGAACCGGGCTTCCTTGCCTTCGAGCTCGGCGCCGACGGAGCGGGTGGCGAGCACCTCTGGCTGCCGGGCAGCGGCTCCCGCCTCTTCGACGATCCGGACGAGTTCGTGAAGATGAACGGCCGTGAGGTGTTCAAGTTCGCGACGCGGGTTCTCGTGCAGTCCGGCGAGGCAGTGCTGGAGCGCGCCGGTGCGCACATCGAAGACGTCGACGTCTACGTTCCCCACCAGGCCAATGTCCGCATTATCGACCACGCAACCAAGAAGCTCGGCGTCCCGTCGGAACGGGTGGTGGTCAACGTAGATCGTTACGGCAACACGTCATCCGGCTCCATCCCGCTCGCTCTCGCGGATGCACAGGAGGAGGGACGGCTTCGGAAGGGAAGCCTCGTGCTGATGACGGGGATGGGGGCCGGGCTCACCTGGGGCAGCGCGCTCATGCGCTGGACGATGGCGTCATGAGCAAGGTCGCCTTCTGCTTCCCGGGCCAGGGCTCGTTCGAGGCGGGCATGGGACGCGACATCGCTGAGGCGGTGCCCGCTGCGATGGCGGTCTTCGAGCGCGGTAGTGCGGCGAGCGGCCTCGATCTCGAGCGCCTCTGCTTCCATGCCGAGGCCGAGGAGCTGTTCGACACCGCGGTTCAGCAGCCGGCGCTCGTCGCTACCTCGCTCGCCATCCTCGAGGCCATGCGCGAGCGCGGCATCGAGGCGGACTTCGTGATCGGCCACTCGGTGGGCGAGTTCGCGGCGATTGCCGCAGCGGAGGCAATGACGATCGAGGAGGCGATCGCGCTCGTGCGCGAGCGCGGCCTGGCGATGGCCGAGGCGGCTGCGCGCAATCCCGGCTCGATGGCCGCGATCCTCGGCCTCGCGGATGAGGTGGTGGAGGGTCTCTGTCGCCGCATCCTCGGCGTTTGGCCGGCGAACTACAACTGCCCCGGCCAAATCGTGGTCTCCGGCGAGAATCTGGCCGTGGACGAGTGCATCGAGCAGGCGGAGAGCCACGGCGCCCGCAGGGTCGTCAAGCTCAAGGTCTCCGGCGCCTTCCACTCGCCGCTCGTCGCGCGCGCAGCGGATCGGCTGCGGCCTGCGATCGAGAAGGTTCGGTTTCAGGAGCCCGTGGCGCCGTTCATGTCCACCGTGACGGCTCGCGTCGAGTCGGCACAGCGCATGGGGCCGCTCCTCGTCGACCAGCTCACGGCCCCCGTCCGCTTCACGCAGTCGGCGACGGAGCTGATGCGCGGCGGGGTCAGGACATTCGTCGAAGTCGGCCCGAGCAACGTCCTCTCCGGGCTCGTCAAGCGGATCGACCGCAGTGTCAAGGCCGTCTCGGTGAACAGTCTCGAGGCGCTCGAGCGGCTCCCCGAGCTGCTCGCAGAAAACTAGTGACCTTCTGTTCGCTCGAGGGCAAGCGCGCCCTCGTCACCGGCGCCTCGAAGGGGATCGGCCGCGCAATCGCTGAGGAGCTCGCCAGAGCCGGCGCCGAGGTCGTCGTCGGCTATCGCAGCGGAGCCGAGGAGGCGGAGGCGCTCGCGCGCGAGATCGGCGGGAACGCCGTCCAGGCCGACGTCTCGAACGCCGGGGAGGCCGCGCGACTCGTCGATGAGGCGGGTGACGTCGACATCCTCGTCAACAACGCAGGCCTCACCCGCGACGGGCTTCTGGCCCGGATGTCCGACGAAGATTGGCGCGCCGTGATCGAGACGAACCTCTCGTCCGTCTTCTACACGTGCCGCGCCGTCTGCCGTCCGATGATGAAGAAGCGCGCCGGCGCGATCGTCAACGTCTCCTCGATCGTCGGCGTCCACGGCAATTGGGGGCAGACGAACTACGCCGCGTCGAAGGCCGGGATCATCGGCTTCACGAAGTCACTCGCGCGGGAGCTCGGCAGCCGGGGCATTCGCGCGAACGTCGTCGCGCCCGGCTACGTGCGGACGCAGCTCACCGACGTCCTGCCCGAGGAGGCGACGTCCGCGATGCTCGCAAACACCCCGCTGGGGCGGCTTGGCGAGCCGGGCGACGTCGCGGGCGCGGTACGCTTCCTCTGCTCCGACGAGGCCGCCTTCATAACCGGGGATGTGCTGCTTATCGACGGTGGGCTGGGGATGTAGTGACTTCGAGTAACGCTTCTCTCAACGGACGCAGGCGCGTCGTCATCACCGGGCTGGGCGCGGTGTCGCCGCTCGGGCTCGACGTCGAATCCAGCTGGACGAGCTTGCTCGCGGGCAACTCCGGCGCCGCGGAGATCACCCAGTTCGACCACAGCGAGTATCCGGTCCACTTCGCGTGCGAGGTGAAGGGCTTCGACCCGACCGAGTGGATCGAGCGCAAGGCGGCGCGGCGGATGGACCGGTTCACGCACCTGATCCTCGCCGCGGCGCGGCAGGCGGAGGCCGATTCCGGGCTCGACATCGCCAAGGAGGCCGACCGCATCGGCGCGTCGATCGCGACGGGGATCGGCGGCCTGCAGTCGTTCCAGGACTGCTACGACGTGCTTAAGGAGCGCGGCCCGGATCGGGTCAACCCGTTCTCGATCCCGGCGATCATCCCGAACCTCGGCGCCGGCTGGGTGTCGATCGAGCTCGGCACGCGCGGGCCGCTCCTCTCCGAGTGCACGGCGTGCGCCGCCTCGAACATGGCGATCGGCGACGGGACGGACGCGATCCGGCTCGGCAGAGCGGACGTGATGCTCTGCGGCGGCACCGAGGCGGCCGTGACCCAGGTCGGGATCGCGGGCTTCGGCGCGATGCGCGCGCTATCGAGGCGTAACGACGACCCGGAGCGCGCGTCACGGCCGTTCGACGCCGAGCGCGACGGCTTCGTGATGGGCGAGGCCGGCGCAGTGCTCGTGCTCGAGGGGCTCGACCACGCACAGGCTCGCGGGGCGAAGATCTACGCGGAGGTGGCGGGCTACGGCCTCTCCTCCGACGCCAAGCACATCACCGATCCCGACCCGACCGGCCCGGTCAACGCGTTCAAGATGGCCCTCCAGGAGGCGGACGTGGCCCTGGACGAGGTCGACTACATCAACGCGCACGCCACGTCCACGCCGGTCGGCGACGCGTCGGAGACGCAGATGCTCAAGTACGCGCTCGGCGAGGAGAACGCCTACAAGACTCCCGTCTCGGGGACAAAGGGCGCGACCGGCCACTGCCTGGGCGCCGCCGGTGCGATCGAGGCGACGTTCACGGTGCTCTCGATCCGCGACGGGAAGCTGCCTCCGACGATCAACTACGAGGTCGAGGATCCCTCCTGCGATCTCGACTACGTGCCCAACGAGGCACGCGACGCCGACGTCAAGGTCGCGATGTCGAACAGCTTCGGCTTCGGCGGCCACAACGCCTGCGTCGTCTTCAAGCGCTTCGAGGACTAGTTCCCACCCTCGATAGGCTCGCGCAGTATGCAGCGGTGGGCGACGTTCGACTGCTACGGGACGCTGATCGACTGGAACGCGGGCATCGGGCGCGAGCTCGAGCGGCTGTTCGGCGCCGCACGCGCGGGCGAGCAACTCCACGCGTACCACGAGCTCGAGCCGCAGATCCAGCGGGAGGATCCCACGCGGAGCTACCGCGAGGTGATGGCGATCGCGCTGGCGCGGCTCGGTGCGTCCGGCGACGAGCAGGACGCGCTGGCCCGGTCGCTACCCGAGTGGGAGCCGTTCGCCGAGGTGCCGGCGGCGCTCGCCGAGGCTCGCCGGCAGGGCTGGCGCCTAGCCGTCCTCTCGAACACCGACCCCGACTTCCTCGCTGCCTCGCTCGGGCGGGTCGGGGTCGAGTTCGACGTGACGGTGGTCGCCTCCGAGATCGGTTCGTACAAGCCGGCGCCGGCACACTGGCAGGAGTTCTTCGCGCGCAGTGGAGCCGCTCCTGAGGGGCACGTCCACGTCGGCGCGAGCCTCTTCCACGACATCGCTCCCGCCACGAGGCTCGGGCTACGGACGGTCTGGATCAACCGTCTCGGCGAAGAGGCCGAGCCGCAACCCGACGTCGAACTGCACACATTGGACGGCCTGGCCGAGACCCTCGACTCCCTCGCGGCATGAGCTTCCGTCCGGCGACGAGAGACGATCTGACCGCGATCGCAGAGCTGTTCGGCTCGGTCGAGGAAGCGGTGATGGGTAGTCCCTCCCGGCTGGATGCGATCACAGTCGAGGGCTGGTTGCACACGATCGCGTTCGAGACGAACACGTGGCTTCTCGAGGAAGACGGCCGGCTCCTCGCCGGCGCGTTCGCGCAGACGTTCGGCCGCCGCGGCAACTGCGCCGGCGCCGTCCGCCCTTCCGCCTGGGGGCGCGGCCTCGGCACACGACTCCTCGAGCTCATGGAGTCGCGACTTGCGGAGGAGGAGGTGGAGCGGATCAACTCCTGGACCGTGGCGGGTGACGCTGCGGCAGCCGACCTGTTCCAGGCTCATCGCTACCACGAGGTGCGCCGCTTCTGGGAGATGGCGATCGAGCTCGAGCAAGAGCCGCCCGAGCCGCCTGCGGACGTCGAGCCCTTCACCGAGGGGGACGCCGAGGATTTCCACGCCGTCCTCGAGGAGTCGTTCGCCGAGCACTGGGAGAACGAGCCCGAGCCGTTCGAGGAGTGGTGGACGCGTCAGCGGCACAGGTCCAACTTCGACCCCTCGCTCTGGTTCGTCGTCCGGGACGGCGACGAGCTCGCGGGAGTCGTCCGCAACGAGGCGCGCCCGCCTGCCGGCTACGTGGGCGCGATCGGCGTGCGCAGCCCCTGGCGCGGCCGCGGCTACGGCCGTGCGCTTCTCCTGCAGAGCTTCCGCGAGTTTCGCCGGCGTGGGCTTTTGCGCGTGACGCTGGGCGTGGACGCCGCTAACGCGACCGGCGCGACGCAGCTCTATGAGAGTGTCGGCATGCACGTCGACCAGGAGCTCGTCGTCTGGGGGAAAGCGCTTCGGTGAGTCTGCTGCGCGCCCGCTGCCCGACCTGCCGGACGCTCACGGCCGTGGCTATCGACGACGGCTACGAGTGCCACGCGTGCGGTCGCCCCTTCGCCGCCGGGCTCGTACGGGTGCCGCGCGCCTGGGGCGACGGCGGCGAGGCGATGGTCGAGGCGGCTGCGCTTGCTCTCGACTATCCGGAGGTCGCCGTCGTCGAGGAGGAGACGCTCGCGATGCAGACGCTCGCCGTCGCCTCCGACCTGCCCGCCCACCCGATCGTGCTCGGCGGCTGCTGCTGCTCGCATGTCGGCGCCGTCGAAGGCCTCGCCGCGAGGCACGGCCACGTCGGCGTCCTCTGGCTCGACGCGCACGGCGATCTCAACACGCCCGAGTCGTCTCCCTCCGGCAACGACTGGGGGATGCCGCTGCGGATGTTGCTCGACCGCGGCACGGTTGGCCCGGGCGACGTCGTGCTCTGGGGCGCCCGCAACCTCGACCCGCCGGAGGAGGAGTTCATCGCCGTCAACGGGATCGGAGCCGATCCGGAGACACTGCTCGAGCGGGCCGACGCCGTGTACGTCGCCCTCGACTGCGACGTCGTAGATCCGGACGAGCTGGCGGTCTTCATGCCGGAGCCAGTCGGGCCGATGCTCGACGAGGTCGAGCACCTCATGACGGAGGTGCGCGAGAGCGGCAAGCTCGTCGGCGTGGGGTTCACCGGGCTTGCACCCGACCCGGCGAACGTCGCCAAGGTCGAGCGGCTCGCCACGGCGCTCGGCTACTGAGCCTCGGCTCCGCAACTCGCTGCAGGAGGCTGAGGTCTAAGCTGGCGACGTGGCCAAGATTGACGTTTCGGTCGAGACAGACGACCAGCCGACCCCTCCGCCGAGCCACCCGAACACCTGTCCGAGCTGTCACTCGCACTATCGTGACGACGAGCTCGAGCGCAGTCTCTGGGTGTGCGAGCAGTGCGGCCATCACTTCCCCATGCGCGCGCGGGCCAGGATCGAGTCCCTCGTCGACCCGGGGTCGTTCTCCGAGCAGGCGACCGAGCTTCACTCCGAGGATCCGCTCGGCTTCTTCGACCTACGCCCCTACACCGAGCGGCTCGCCGAGGCCGAGATGACGACCGGTCTGTCCGACGCCATGGTGGTCGGCAGCGCCGCGATCGAGGGCCGCCAGTGCCAGCTCGCCGTCATGGACTTCGCATTCATGGGCGGTTCGATGGGAAGCGTCGTCGGCGAGAAGCTCTCGCGCGCCTGCGACTCGGCGGCAGAGGCCGAAATGCCGCTCGTCAGCGTCACGAGCTCGGGTGGCGCCCGTATGCAGGAGGGCATCCTCGCGCTCATGCAGCTGCCGAAGACCGTGGCCGCAGTCGAGGACCTCCGCGACTCCGGGCAGGCGCTCCTCTGTGTGATGGCGCATCCGACGACGGGAGGCGTGCTCGCGAGCTTCGCCACCCTCGGGGACGTCCTGCTCGCAGAGCCGAACGCGCTCATGTCCTTCGCCGGCCCACGCGTCGTGCAGGAGATCACTCGTGAGAAACTGCCCGACGACTTCGGCCGCGCCGAGCAGAACCTGCGCTACGGCCACATCGACGCGATCGTGCCGCGCCCGGAGCTGCGCCCGACACTCTCCCGCCTCCTGAGGTTGTTCGATGCCCCCAACTGAGCACGAGCTGCGGCTGCGGCAGCGCCTCGGGCGGTTGAGGAACCTGCCGCTGCTGGGCGGCGCGAAGCTGTCCGGGGAGCTCGAGCGGCTCGAGCGGCAATTGTCCCGGATCGGGGAGGAGGCCACCGACGAGGAGATCTGGCGCAAGGTCGAGCTCGCCCGACACGACGAGCGGCCGTACACGCTCGACTACGTCGAGCGGCTGCTCGATGACTGGTTCGAGCTGCACGGCGACCGAGCGCTCGGCGACGACGGAGCGATGATCGCCGGCCTCGGCAAGCTCGGCGACCGGACGATCGTCCTCATCGGCCAGCAGAAAGGCCGCGACATCCACGAGCGCGCCAGCCGGCGCTTCGGCATGCCGAACCCCGAGGGCTACCGGAAGGCGATGCATGCGATGGAGCTGGCCGACCGTCACGGCTTCCCGATCGTCACGCTTGTCGACACGCCGGGCGCCTACCCGGGCGTCGTCGCGGAGCAGCACGGCCAGGGCGCTGCGATCGCGGCATCGCAGGCGACCATGGCACGGCTCAAGGTTCCCACCGTGGCGTGCGTGATCGGCGAGGGAGGCTCGGGCGGGGCGATCGCGATTGCCCTCGCCGACCGCGTCCTCATGCAGGAGAACGCGATCTACTCCGTCATTTCGCCCGAAGGTTGCGCGGCGATTCTCTGGCGCGACGCGGGCCAGGCGAAAAAGGCCGCCGCCGCCTTCCGTCCCGACGCGGTGCACTGTCTCGAGCTCGGCGTGGTCGACGAGGTCGTGCCCGAGCCGGTCGGTGGCGCGCACATCGATCCGGACCTGGCGGCGCGCCTGCTCGGAGAGGCGATCCGCGGTGCGCTCGCCGATCTCGACGGGATTCCCGGCGACGACTTGCGCCGCCGCCGGCGCGCGCGCTTCCGTTCCCTCGGCGTCTACGCCTAAGACAAGTTGGACTAGATTTACAGAGATTCAAAGACAGAATCGAGCGGCGCTGTCCACACCGTCCACAGGCTTATCCCCGCTATGTATGCGTTGTGTGAACCGTAGGAATACGACTCGAGACCGGGAAACGTGAGCAAGAAGCTCTCGGAATACGAGCGCAAGCGAGACCGGAAGAAGACCCCCGAGCCGTTCGGGAGTCGCGCCCGCAACAAGGATCCGATCTTCGTCGTTCAGCGTCACGATGCCCGGCGGCTGCACTACGACTTCCGGCTCGAGCGCGACGGCGTGCTCGCGTCCTGGGCGGTGCCGAAGGGCGTTCCGCTTGAGCCCGGCGAGCAGCATCTCGCGGTTCACGTCGAGGATCACCCGCTCGAGTACGGAAGCTTCGAGGGGGAGATTCCGAAGGGGAACTACGGCGCGGGCACCGTCGAGATCTGGGACCACGGGACGTACGAGTTGCTCGAGGAGAAGAACGACGGCGGGCTCACGGTGCGGCTGCACGGCAAGCGCCTCGACGGGACCTGGGCGCTCGTCCCGGCTCATCTCTCCGGCGACGAGAAAAACTGGCTCATCCTCCGCAAGCGCGAAGACGGGACGGTGTCCCGGGGGCAGGCGCCGCGCACCTATCGGCCGATGCTCGCCACGCTGACCGAGAAGCTTCCTAAGGGAGAGGGCTGGGAGTTCGAGCCGAAGTGGGACGGCTATCGCGCCGTCGGCTACGTCCACGGCGGCGAGGCGAAGCTCCTCTCCCGGAACGGGAACGACCTGACGGAGCGGTTCGCGGTCGTGGCGAAGGAGCTTGTGCAGGCGCTCCGCACGCCGGATGCGGTCGTCGACGGCGAGGTCGTCGCGCTCGACTCGGCCGGCAGGTCGAGCTTCTCGGCGATGCAACGGGGGAGCACGCAGCTCGCGTACGAGGTGTTCGACCTGCTGGAGGCCGACGGTGAGCCCGTCATCGGCCTGCCGCTGAGCGAGCGGAGGGCGCGGCTCGAGAAGCTGCTGGCGCGGAATCCGGTCGTCCAGCTCTCGGGCTCCTTCGTGGACGGCGACGCGCTGTTCGAGGCGGCACAGGAGCAGGGCCTCGAAGGGGTGGTTGCGAAGCGCGTGTCGTCGCGGTACGTCGAGGGAGGGCGTGGCCGTGACTGGCTGAAGATCAAGACGCACGGGCGGCAGGAGTTCGTGATTTGCGGTTACACGAAGGGCCAGGGCCGGCGGAGCGGCCGTTTCGGCGCGCTCGTGATGGGAGTCCATCGTGGCAAGGGATGGGAATGGGTCGGAAACGTGGGGACAGGCTTCAAGGACCACGACATCGACGAGCTGCTGGCGAAGCTCGAGCCGCTGCGGCGGGAGGAGTCGCCGTTTCCCGTCGTCCCAAAGATGCCGAAGGTGAAGAAGGGCGACATCGTCTGGGTCGAGCCGAAGCTCGTCGCCGAGGTGGAGTTCGCGGAGTGGACGCACGACGGGCACCTGCGCGCGCCGTCCTTCCAGGGCCTTCGCGACGACAAGCCGGCGGCGGACGTGCATCGGGAGCGGCCGGCGGCGGCTCAGGAGGGGAAGGTCAAGCTCTCCAACCTCGAGAAGCTCTTTTGGGAGGACGAGGGCATCACGAAGGGCGACCTGCTCGACTACTACCGCGCTGTGGCGGGGGTGCTCGTGCCGCACCTGCGCGACCGTCCGTTCACGATGCGCCGCTACCCCGACGGCGCGTACGGCAAGGCGTTCTTCCAGAAGGACGCGCCGAAGGGGATGCCGGACTGGATTCCGCGCTTCCACGTGCAGGTATCGACACGCGAGCGGCCGCCGAAGAAGCGCTGGATCGACGCGCCGATCGTGAACGACGAGGACGCACTCCTGTGGATGGTCAACATGGGCTGCATCGACATGAACGCGTGGTACTCGCGCGTCGACCGTCCGGAGCGGCCGGACTTCGTCCTCTTCGACCTCGACCCCTCGCCGGATGTCGGGTTCGGCGAGGTGGTCCAGGTCGCGCTCCTCGTCAGGCAGGCGCTCGACGCGCTCGGCCTGGCTTCGTTCCCAAAGACGAGTAGCGCCGACGGCATGCACGTGCTCGTGCCGGTCGAGCGCCGGTACCCGTACACCCAGACGCGCGAGCTCTGCGAGATCGTGGCGGGCGCGCTTGCTCGGACGCATCGGGGGCTCGTGACCACCGAGTGGGCGAAGTCGAAGCGCCGCGGCGTCCTGATCGACGCGAACCAGAACGGGGAGGGGAAAACGATCGCGTCGGTCTACTCGGTGAGGCCACGGCCGGGAGCCCCGGTCTCGACGCCGCTGCGGTGGGAGGAGGTCGACGAGTCGCTCGACGCGACCGCATTCACGATGGAAGCCGTGCTCGAGCGAATCCGCCGCCACGGCGACATCTTCGAAGGCGTCCTCACGACAAGGCAACGCCTCGAGCCCGCGCTCCGCGCCCTCCGCTGACACGGCCACAATGACGTGGCTGTTCTTGCCCTGTCTCCGCGGCTGCTAGAACGCCTGCGTGGGCGGGAGGATCCTCTGGGATGTCGATACGCAGGTCGACTTCATCGAGCCTGGCGGGAAGCTGTACTTCGCCGGCGCCGAGGAGGCGAGGCCGGCCATGGGCCGGATCGTGGAAGCCGCTCGCGCCACAGGCGCTGTCCACGTCGCGTCGACCGACCAGCACGAGCTGAGCGACCCCGAGATCTCGGAGCAGCCGGACTTCGACACCACGTGGCCGCCGCACTGCCTGCTCGGCACGCGCGGCGCGGAGAAGATCCCGGAGACGAAGCAACTCGAGCCCCTGCCGTTGCCTCTCCTGCCCGTGCCCCACGGGATCCTGCGCCGGCTCCTCGACGGCCGCCGCGAGATCCTCATCCCGAAGAAGCACTACGACCCGTTCACGAACCCCAACACCGAAACCATGCTCGACTACCTCGATCCCGACGAGATCTTCCTCTTCGGTGTCGCCACGGAGATCTGCGACGACGCAGCCGTGCGCGCTCTCCTCCGCCGCGGCCGCCGCATCGCCTTCGTCGAGGACGCGGCGCGCGGGGTCGACGAGTCGCGCGCAGCCGCCTGCATCGAGTCGTGGCGCGAGCTCGGCGTGCGCACGACGACGGCCGAGGAGGCGGCCGCATCGTTCGGCTAAGGGATGCCGTGGTCGCTGCCGATGAGAGCCTGAGATGGTGAGCGACTGGTTGCACTCTGCGGCGGACTTCGCCACCACCTGGCTCCCCCTGGCCTTCTTCCTGCTCCTCCTCGTTCTCGCCTGGATCCTGTGGAAGACGGTCGCGATGATGCCGCGCACCAAGCCGGCAAACATCAGCCACGGCGCCAAGTCGCAGACGACGTGGGAGGACGTCGCCGGCGTCGAGGAGGTTCGCGGCGAGCTGATGGAGGTCGTCGAGTTCATGCGCGACCCCAAGCGGTTCGAGCAGCTCGGCGCGAAGGTGCCCAAGGGGCTGCTCCTCTACGGTCCCCCCGGAACGGGCAAGACGCTGCTGGCAAAGGCCGTTGCGTTCGAGTCGGGCGCGAACTTCTACAGCGCCTCGGCCTCGTCGTTCGTCGAGATGTTCGCCGGTCTCGGCGCCGCCCGCATCCGTCGCCTGTTCATGGACGCGCGGAAGAACGCGCCGGCGATCATCTTCATCGACGAGCTCGACGCCGTAGGCGCTCAGCGCAGCGGACACGGCTTCAATCGCGAGCAGGACCAGACGCTCAACCAGCTGCTCGTCGAGCTGGACGGCTTCGAGGGCTCCGAGCAGGTCGTGGTGATGGGCGCGTCCAACCGGATTCAGGATCTCGACACCGCGCTGCTCCGGCCCGGCCGTTTCGACCGGCAGCTGCTCGTGCCGCCGCCCGACCTCGCCGGTCGTGAAGCGATCCTTCGCGTCCATACCCGCGGCAAGCCGCTCAACATCGACGACGTCGATCTCGTGACCGTGGCGCGGCAGACCTCGGGGCTCACCGGCGCCGAGCTCGCGAACATCTGCAACGAGGCGGCGATCAGGGCCGGCCGTCGCAACGATCTCACGATCAACCAGTCTGACTTCGACTGGGCGCTCGAGCGCGTCGTCGCGGGCCTACAGCAGCGCAAAGTGCTGACGGAGAAGGAGCGCCGCATCCTCGCGTACCACGAGGGCGGACACGCTCTCATGGCACACCTCATGGGCTCGGTGATGGAGCTCCAGAAGGTGACGATCGTCTCCCGCGGGAACGCGCTCGGCTACGCCTTCTACCTCCCGGAGGAGGACCGCTATCTCCATACGAAGGAGGAGCTGGTCGACCGGATGATCGTCGCGCTCGCCGGCCGCGCCGCCGAGGAGGTCGTCTTCGGCCGCGTCACGAACGGCGCCGCCAACGACCTCGAGAAGGTCACGGAGATCGCCCGGGCCATGGTCTTCGAGTGGGGCATGTCCGAGAGCGTCTCCTCGCGGACGATGCGGGCAGACAATTACGCGCTCTCCGAGGCGACCAAGCGGGTGCGCGACGAGGAGCAGGCGCACCTGACGGACGGCGCCTACGAGGAGGCTGCCCGACTCCTGCGCAAGCACCGGGCGCCGCTCGATCGTATTGCGGCTGCCCTGCTCGAGAAGGAGACGCTCGTCCGTGACGAGCTGCTCGAGCTGGTCGCAGACGTCGAGGCCGAGTCGAGCGCCTCGGAGTCCGTCGGCGTGCCGCGGATCGTCGCGAGCGAACGCCCGGACACTCTCACCTAAAGGCTCTCAGCCACCGAACTGGGAGATGTCGATGGCGTTCTTCGGAGCGCTCAACGACGTGGCCTTGTTCCAATCGTCGAAGGCGATCGTCCCGGTCTGACCCTTCTTGCCGCCGACGAGGGCGACCGGATACGGCTTGCCGGTTTCTGCGACGTAGAGCTTGCTGTTGTCCGAGGTGTCGCGGATCGCCACGACCTGCTGACCCTGGTAGATCGTCGCGCCGTCGTTGACGAGCTTGCCGTGGTTCTTGCTGACCTCGGTGAGGAGCGCGCCGACGTCCGTCAACGGTGCGAAAGTGCGGAACTGAGGCTGGTTGGTCGACGCCTTGATCCACCTGTCGTGGAGGAGTTGGGCGACCGCCGCTCCGGCGTACTGCTTGTAGAAGTCGTCGCTGCCGTGGATGTACACGGTGTCGCCGATCCGGACCGCGTCGAAATCGAGCCCGTTGATGGACGCGGACCCCTTCGCGCCTTTGCCGCGGACCATGGTGAGGTCGAGCGTGACCGGTGTCCCGTTCGAGACGAGATGTCCGGAGACGTGCACCGAGCTTGCGCTCGTCGCTGCAGCCTTCGCATCGGCGAGTACGTGGGCCGGAGGCTTCGACGCCTCGCCGTTGGGCTTCTGGGCTTTCTTGCCGCTGCTGCCGCACCCGGCGAGCACGAGAGCCGCCAGGACCAGGGCGAGGGTCGAGACGCGCATCGTGGGCGCGAGTCTTTCAAATACGATCGCCGGGTGGAGACGCCTCGCTCGGTGCATCACGTGGGCCTCGCCGTCGAGGATCTCGACGGGGCGTTGGACACGTACAGACGGCTCTTCGGGGCGCGGCTCGAGCAGCGGTCCCTCGTCGAGGAGCAGGGCGTCGAGGCGGTCTCGATCCGTGTCGGGGAGAGCCGGCTCGAGCTGCTCGGACCGCTCGGCGAGGACACCCCGGTCGGCCGCTTCCTCGCGACCCGAGGCCCGGGAATGCACCACGTCGCGTACGAGGTCGACGACATCCGGGCCGCCCTCGCTCACCTCTCGGGCGAGGGTGCGGAGCTGATCGACGTGACACCGAGGCGCGGCATGTTCGGTCTCGAGGTCGCGTTCGTCCATCCAGATTCGGTACACGGCGTGCTTTCGGAGGTGGTAGCGGTTGGCTGAGGAGGAGCGTGTGCGCATCGAGATCGGCTTCGTCGGCGGCCAGATCGTGGGCAGCTTCGTCGACGCGCTTTCGGCGGACGAGCTCGAGGCGGCGCTGGGCTCGACCGGCGCGGGCAGCCCGGTGGTCGTGCTCGACACCGAGGACGGACCGCTGCACGTCGTCGTCTCGCAGGTCGCGTACTACAAGCGAGTCGTCCGGGCCGGCCGCGTCGGGTTCGCGAGTTAGCTTCGCCGGAGTCCGGGGGAAACGAAGGCCGGATGACTACCCCCGCCGAGCGTGAGCCTGCGCGCGACTCGCCCGAGCATGTGCGGGAGCTCGTCGCGCGCGGCCAGGAGGGCGACCGCGACGCGCTCGAGGAGCTGTACCTGATCCACTTCGACCGGATCTACAGCTACCTCCACGTCAGCGTCGGCAACCGGCACGACGCCGAGGACCTGACGACGCAGACCTTCCTGAAGATGCTGGAGAAGATCGGCAGCTTCAAGTGGCAGTCGGCACCGTTCTCGGCCTGGCTGTTCCGGATCGCGCACAACCTCGCGATGGATCACTTCCGCGCCCGCCGCCGGTGGCAGCCGGAGGAGGAGGTGCCGGAGCCGCCCGGCGAAGAGGAGCCGTCGGCCGAGCTCGCCGCGATGCAGACGATCGGGCGCGAGTCGATGCTGAAGCTCATCGAGCGGCTCTCGCCCGAGCAGCAACAGGTGCTGACGCTGAAGTTCGTCTTCAACCTCCCGAACGCTGAGGTGGGGGCGATCCTCGACAAGACCGAGGGCGCGATCAAGTCGCTCCAGCATCGCGCGCTCGTCTCCCTGCAGAAGCAGATTCAGCAGCAGGAGGCGCCCTAGTCCCCGCTAGCCTCCGCGCGTGGCGCTGGAGGTCGGGATCGTGGGGCTGCCGAGCTCGGGGAAGACGACGCTCTTCCGCGCGCTCACGCGGGCGGAAACGCACGGCTCCGGCAAGGAGCACGTCGGGATGGCGCAGATGCCGGACGAGCGGCTCGACCGCGTTGCGGCGACCGTGGGGGCGCGCAAGATCACGCCCGCGGCGGTGCGCGTGGTCGACGTTCCCGGGACAGGCCCGGCGCTGCTCGGCAACCTGCGACAGGTCGACGCGCTTCTCGTCGTCCTCGACGGCTTCTCCGGCACCCGCGTTCCCGCCGACGACCTCGAGACGTTGAAGCTCGAGCTGCTCGTCGCCGACCGCGACCACGTCGAGCGCCGGCTCGAGCGAGTGGCGAAGCAGGCGAAGTCGGGGGATGCGCGCCTAAGGGCCGAGGCGGAGGAGCTCGAACGGCTGCTTGCGCATCTCGACGCCGGCCGCACGCTCGCCGACTGGGAGGGCGAGCTGCCGCCCGAGCTGGACCCGCTCACGACGAAGCCGCTGCTCGAGCTGATCAACGGTGCCGATGGCATCGACCTTCAGCTCGAGGCGGAGCTTGCGGAGCTGTCGCCGGAGGAGGCGGCGGAGTTCCGCGGGGGAGGCGAGTCGGCGCTGGGCGAGGTCGTGCGCAGGCTCGCGGAGACGCTCGACCTGATCACGTTCTTCACCGCGGGCGAGAAGGAGACGCGGGCGTGGACGCTGCGGCGCGGCAAGAGCGCGCTCGACGCCGCGGAGACGATCCACTCCGACATCGCACGCGGCTTCATCCGTTGCGAGGTCGTGCGGTGGGACGACCTCGTCGAGGCAGGCGGGCACGCGGAGGCCGCGCGGGCGGGAAAGCAGCGCCTGGAGGGGAAGACGTACGTCGTCGAGGACGGCGACGTCCTCAACATCCGCTTCAACGTTTAGGCGCCGGCGGGGTCGTACGCCCCCGCCGACACGTCGGGCTAGCAGCAGCCCGTGTCGCCGCAGCAACCGTCGCAACATTCGCCGCGCATCGCGTCTCCTTTCATCGATGACGATCGATGATGATACATTGATGACTGTCAATGCAAGCGCTTCCCGTTCTTCCCAACCTCTGCTGCGGCCCCGGCACCCCGGCGCTCGCCCCCGACGAGCGCGAGGCGCTCGCTGCCCGCTTCAAGGCGCTCGCCGATCCGGCTCGCGTCGCCATCGTGAACCGGCTGGCCGCCGCGGACGAGGTCTGCGTCTGCGACCTGAACGCGACGCTCGATCTTGCGCAGCCTACGGTCTCGCACCACCTCCGCGTGTTGCGCGAGGCCGGGCTCGTCGAGTCGAGCCGGCGCGGGACGTGGGCCTTCTACCGGCTCGTGCCCGAGGCCATCGAACAGCTCCGGGAGACACTGGGCGGATGAGCCTCTAGCCTGCCGCTATGAGTGCGACGCCGGCCAGCGTGGCCGCGACGCCGGCGAGCTGGGGCCGGGCGATTCGTTCCTTCAGCACCAGGCGCGCAAGCACGACGAGCACGATCGGATAGAGCGAGCCGAGCACCGACACGACGCTGATCAGTCCGCGGCGGGCGGAAGCCCCGTAGAGCAGATTGGCGCCCGTGTCGAAGAGCCCGGACGCGATGAGGATCGGAAGGGTCAGGCGCAGACGGCCCGCCGCGGGGCGCACGAGCAGCGCCGCGATGCAGACCAGCGGGACGACCGTAAGCCGCAGCGTGAGCGTTCCCCACACGACTCCGGCCTGCGACACGCGGTTGAGGCCGAGGATCGCCGAGCCGAAGCCGAGCGCCGCGATCAGCGCCAGCGGAACGCCGGTCGCGAGCCTCCGGCCCGCGCCCTCCGGCAACGGCTCGAGCGACGCGACGACCACGCCGACGACCGCGACGACGATCCCGATCCCCTGCAGGACGGACGGACGCTCGCCACGTGACAGCCCGTAGGTCACCGGGACGATCGCCCCCGTCGCCGAGATCGGCCCGACGATGCCCATGGTGCCGATCGCGAGGGCGCTGTAGAACGCGCCGAGCCCGATCGCGCCCATGACGCCGGCGAACACGCCCCAGGCGAGCTGGCGACCGTTCGGCGGCTGCGGTTGCATCGCGAGCGCCAGCGTTCCCACCAGCGCGAGCCCGGCAAGCTGCGAGACGAGGAGCACCCACACGACGTGCACGCGCCGGGCGCCGATCCCGCCGCCGAAGTCGGCGATGCCCCACGAGAGGCTCGCGGCGAGCGCGAGTACGACGCCGGTCAATCCGGAACGGGGCGGGTCGCCGCGACGGCGTCGAGCTGGTTCGCCTGGTACAGGACTGCCGCCTCTGCGGTGCGCGCGGCGCGGGCGTCGTGGTGACAGGCGACGGCATGCAAGAGCTCCGCTGGAGCGTCCAGGTCTTCGAGCATGCGGAGCCCGAGGTGGACGTGACCGAGCAGTCGCCCCTCCTCACTCTGCGCGAAGACCGGGGGCCGGCCGAGCTCGCGCGTGCGACCGATGTCGTGCACGAGCGCGGCTGCCAGCAGGAGGTCTCCACGCAGGCGCGGGTGGATCTGTGAGAGCTCGCGGCAGAGCGTCGCCACGCCGACGGTGTGCTCGAGCAGGCCGCCGGCGTACGAGTGATGGCCGTCGGGCGTCGCCGGATACGCGCGCAACGGCGCGTCCGCGAGTGCGCGCGAGACGATCGTGCGGATCCCCCCGTCGTGGACCTCGCCGACGAGGAACTCGAGGAAGCCGTCGAGCTCATCCGCGTCCCGGCGCAGGCCCGGCGTCAGTCCCGCAGGATCGACCCCGTCCGCCGGCTCGAGCGTCCGTACCTCGACCTGGAGCTCGTTCCGGAACCGCTCGACGCGCCCCAGAACACGGATCGCGTCGCCCGTCGCGAAGCGCCCGTCGAGGAGGTCGACGTCGTTCCAGACCCGGGCGCCGATCCGGCCGCTCGTGTCGACGAGCTCGAGCGCGAGATACGTCGCGCCGTTCCGCGTCCGCAGCCGCTCTTTCCGAGCGACCGCGTAAACGCCCTCAACCGTGCGGTTTTCCTCGAGCTCGGCGATCGTGGTCACGACCGAGAGTTTCGCATGACGGGTCACCGGGGACCGTTGCGTGGATGGCGGTAGCAATGCGCCAGAGCAGGCGTTTCGACGCCTCGAGCCCCGTCACCCGCTACTGGCTCGCCCACTGCGTCGGCTTCTCCCTCTCGGGCGGGGGCCGTGGCACGGTCGAGCGAATCCTGGCGGAGGACGACCCCTACGCCCCCACCATGCTCGAGGTGCGGACGGGGAGACGCGTGCGGCGTGTGCCGACGGCGGCCGTCATTGCCGTTGTCCCTTCCGAGGAGGTGCTCGTGGTCGACCGGCGCCAACGGGTGACGCCGGACCGCAGGCGCGACCTGGGACTGCGCCTCCGCTGGACGGGACGCGTCGTGTGGCGCGGCGTCTCCGTCGGCGCCAGCCTCCTCGCCATCTTCGTCGCCGAGGTCTTCCGGCTCGGCGGCCGCGCCTGGGCCGAAGGGTCGCCGGTCGTCGCGCGGACGAGCCGCCGCGGCGGTACCGAGGCGGTCCGGTTGGTACGGTCAGTGCCGTGGCAGTCGTACGGCCGTTCCGCGCGCTCCGCTACGACCCGGCTGTCGCGGGCCCCCTCGAGTCGCTCGTCGCGCCGCCGTACGACGTCATCGGGGCGCAGGAACGCGAGGCGCTCCTAGCGCGTAGCCCGTACAACGTGGTCCACCTGACCCTGCCCGAGTCCGAGGAGGATGCGGCCAAGGAGCTTGCGGACTGGCGGGAGCGAGGCGTGCTCGTCGAGGAGCAGGAGCCGGCGTTCTGGTGGCTCGCACAGGAATACGTCGGACCCGACGGAGTCGAGCGACGGCGGGAGGGCTTCGTCGCGGCGCTCCAGGCCGAGCCGTACGCGAACCGGGTCGTTCTCCCGCACGAGCGCACGCACGCGGGCCCGAAGGAGGGCCGGCTGCGGCTCCTCCAGGCGACGCGGACGCAGCTCGAGCCGCTCTTCTTCCTCTGGGACGGCACGATCGAGATCGACGGGCTGGGCGACCCCGAGCTGCAGAGCGGCGGCGACAGCCTCTGGCGACTCGACGCAGAGTTCGGCGACGCCCTCGCCGAGGAGATCCGCGACTCGCAGTTGCTCATCGCCGACGGCCATCACCGGTACGAGACGACGCTCGAGGCAGGAGAGCCCTGGCTGCTAGCCGTCATCGTTCCGACCGGGCAGGAGGGCCTGACGATCTTCCCGACCCATCGGGTCGCAGAGAGCGCCGGCGCGGCTTCAGGCACGCCGATCGACCCCCCCGGCGGCGATCTGCCCGGGCCGGTCATCTACCGCAAGGGCGGCTACGAGCTCCTGGACGGCAACGGGCTCGATCCAGAGCTGGTCGAGCAGGCCGCTCCGACGGGATTGACCTATACGCCGCGCCGCGAGGAGGCGGTCGCTGCGGTCGACCGCGGCGAAGCGGAGGCGGCATTTCTCCTGCGCCCGACGCGGATCGAGGACGTGTGGGAGGTCGCGCGCCGCGGCGACGTGATGCCCCAAAAGAGCACGTTCTTCTACCCCAAGCTCACCTCCGGCCTGCTCATGCTGCCACTTGACTGATTGGCTGGAGCTCTCCCGCGCGGCGGTGGCGGACGTGGACGCGGTGCTCGCGCGCCTGCCGACCCGGGCCGAGCGCGAGCCGGTCGTCGGCGAAGGCCGCGGCGGCGACGAGACGACGGCGATCGACAAGGCCGCGGAGGACGCGATCCTCGAGCGGATCCGCGAGTCTGCGGGCGCCGTCGTCTCCGAGGAGATCGGCCGCCTCGGCGGAGCGGCGCTGCCGCTTGTGGTG
>DASQCM010000091.1:0-5770 GCA_035634675.1 Gaiellaceae bacterium | reverse complement strand
GCACGAGCGGGATGATCTTGGCGGCCGTCAGCTTCCTCGACGAGCATCCCGGCGCCGACCGCGACGAGATCCGCCGTGCGCTCGAGGGCAACATCTGCCGCTGCACCGGCTACCAGAACATCGTCGACGCGATCGAGGCGGTCGCGTCGTGAGTGCCGAGGTCGAGCAGCGCGACGCGATCGGCGCGTCCGTCCGCCGCAAGGAGGATGCACCGCTGGTCCAGGGCCAGGCGCAGTGGGTCGACAACCTGGGCGGACCGGGCACTGTCTACCTCGGGATCGTCCGCAGCCCGTTCGCTCACGCGCGTCTCCGCAAGGTCGACGTCACTCCGGCGCTCGCGCATGCGGAGGTCGTCGCAGCCTGGACCGGCGCGGACCTCGCCGAGGAGTGGCTCGGCTCGTTGCCGTGCGCGTGGCTGCCGACCGAGGACACGAAGGCACCCGTGCACTATCCGGTCGCGACCGAGATCGCGCGCCATGCCGGCGACGCTGTCGCAGTCGTCGCCGCGTTGAGCCGCGCAGCGGCCGAGGACGCGTCCGAGCTCGTCGAGGTCGACTACGAGCCGCTCGACGCGGTTGTCGATCCGGAGGCGGCCCTCGCCGAGGGCGCCCCACTCGTCCACGAAGAGTTCGGCACGAACCGGTGCTTCACGTGGACGCTAGAGACGGGAGAGGTCGACCGTCTCTTCGCGGAGGCGGCCGTAACGGTGAAGGAGCGCTACCGCCAGCAGCGACTGATCCCGAACGCGATCGAGCCGCGCGCAGTCTTCGTCCAGCCCGTTCCCGCGGCGGGCGAGTACACGATGTGGTCGACGACGCAGGTGCCGCACATTGCGCGCATCACGCTCAGTGGCGTCGTCGGAATTCCGGAGGCGAAGCTGCGCGTGATCGCCCCGGACGTCGGTGGCGGCTTCGGCTCGAAGCTGAACGTGTACGCCGAGGAGGCTCTGGCGCTTGCGATCGCACGCAGGCTCGGTCGTCCCGTCAAGTGGACCGAGACCCGCAGCGAGGGCTACCTCTCGACGATCCACGGCCGCGACCAGATCCAGGAGATCGAGCTCGCCGCCGGCGTCGACGGAAAGATCACTGCCGTCCGCGCTCGCCTCACCGTCGGGATGGGCGCGTACCTCCAGCTCGTCACTCCCGGAGTCCCGCTGCTCGGCGCCTGGCTGTACGCGGGTACGTACGCCGTCGAGGGCTACAGCTTCGAGTGCACGGGCGTCTTCACGCACGCGACCCCGACCGACGCCTACCGTGGCGCCGGGCGGCCCGAGGCCACCTATGCGATCGAACGGACGGTCGATGCGCTGGCCCGCAAGCTCGAGATCGATCCCGTCGAGATCCGTCGCCGCAACTTCATCAAGGAGTTCCCGGCGACCATTGCGTCGGGCCTGACGATCGACTCGGGGGACTATGAGGCGAGCCTCGACGCCGCCCTCGAGAAGGCCGGCTACGAGGAGCTCCGCGCCGAGCAGCGCTCGCGCCGCGACCTCGACGACCCGAAACGGCTGGGCATCGGACTCTGCACCTACGTCGAGATGTGCGGCCTCGCGCCGTCCGCGATTCTCGGCGCGATCCGCTTCAGTGCGGGCGGCTGGGACACGGCCACGATCCGCTGCCTGCCGACCGGGACGTGCCAGGTGCTGACGGGCACTTCGCCGCACGGCCAGGGGCACGAGACCTCCTGGTCGCAGATCGTCGCCGATCGGCTCGGCTACGAGATCGACGAGGTAGAGGTGCTCCACGGAGACACCTCCGTCGTTCCGCTCGGGATGGACACCTACGGCAGTCGCAGCCTCGCCGTCGGCGGCGTCGCGCTCTACCACGCGGCCGACCGCATCAGCGAGAAGGCGAAGAAGCTCGCTGCCCACCGGCTCGGCGTCGACGAGGCGCAGGTCGACCACGTTCGCGGCGTCTTCCGGGGCCCGGAGGACTCGCTCACGCTCAAGGAGCTCGCCTTCCACGCTTGGACGGCGCACGACCTGCCGGAGGGGATGGAGCCGGGGCTCGAGGCCACCTACGTGTACGACCCGCCGAACTTCTCGTGGCCGGCCGGCGCGCACGTTGCGGTCGTCGAAGTCGACACGGAGACGGGGGATGTGCAGCTTCTCCGCTACGTCGCGATCGACGACGTCGGCACCGTGATCAACCCGATGATCGTCGACGGCCAGGTGATGGGTGGCCTCGCCCAGGGCGTCGCGCAGGCGCTCTACGAGGAGGCTGTCTACGACGACGACGGCAACCTGCAGACGACGAATATGGCGACCTACCTCGTTCCGTCCGCGGCCGACCTTCCCGATTGGGAGCTCGGGCGCACCGAGACCCCGAGCCCGACGAACCCGCTCGGCGTAAAGGGGGTAGGGGAGACGGGCACGATCGCGTCGACCGCCGCCGTCATGAACGCCGTCGTCGATGCGCTCACCGTCGACGGCATCGACAACATCGACATGCCCGTGAATCCGGAGCGGGTCTGGCGCGCCCTCGAGGAGGCGCGGAGATGATTCCGGCTCCGTTCGACTACGAGGTCGCCGAGTCGGTCGAGCACGCGGTGTCGCTGCTCGGCGAGCGGGAGGAGGCGAAGGTGCTCGCGGGCGGCCACTCGCTTCTGCCGCTCCTGCGCTTCCGCGTCGTCAGGCCGTCGCTGCTCGTCGACATCGGCCGGATCGACGGGCTCTCCTACGTACGCGACGTCGCCGGCTCGATTGCGATCGGGGCGCTCACGCGCCACCACGACGTCGCTGCCGCGCCGCTTCTGCAGGAGCACAATCCGCTCGTCTCGCAAGCAGCCGGGACGATCGGCGACCCGCAGGTGCGCCACTGCGGCACGATCGGCGGCTCGCTCGCCCACGGCGATCCGGTCTCCGACATGCCCGCGGTGCTGCTCGCGCTCGACGGCGAGGTGGACGTGACCGGCCCCGCTGGGATGCGGACGATCGCCGCACGCGACTTCTTCGTCGACGTCTTCCAGACCGCGCTCGGCCCGCAAGAGCTCGTGACCGAGGTGCGGGTTCCCAAGCTCACGGGCGAGCACGTCTGGAGCTTCCAGAAGTACCGCCGCCGCGCACAGGACTGGGCGACGGTCGGGGTCGCCGCCGTCGCGCGCCGCGGAAACGGGAGCGTCGCGGACGCCGCGATCGCGCTCGTGAGCATGGGAGCGACGCCGCTCCGCGCGACCGCCGCCGAGGCGGCGTGGAACGCGGGGGAGGATCCTGGCGCGGCTGCCGCCGAGGGGACGGAACCGCCGTCGGACACCTTCGCGAGTGCCGAGTTCCGCCGTCACCTCGCCCAGGTCCTCGTCCGCCGCGCCACAGCCGAGGCGACCGCGGGAGGGCCTCCCTGAGTGGGCCCGGCTGGGATCGAACCAGCGACCCCTCGCGTGTGAAGCCGGAAAAATGGGCACGCCCGAGCACCGGGGTGGCCTGAGACCGCTTCCCGAACGCGCTCGCGCGCAGGATGGTGCACAGGCGTGCACGGGCGAGCACGGGAGCGTGGCCCACGGCTTTCACCGGAGCGCCGCCTCGAGGTCAGCGCTATCCCCCGCGGTAGCGATGGGGCAACTGGTCGGATCACTCCCGCCGAGACCGATCGTCTTGCGGCCGAGTGGGCATGGGTGCTGGCGCGAATGGCTCTCGGCGAAGAGCCGCTCAGGCCGCCCGGCTGGGTTCGTCGCATCGAGACGCCAACTCGGTAAGCCGCCAACGGGCCGCTCTTCGGGGGCGGCTCAGGGCCGCGTTGAGCGTCGGCGTTGCTTGGGGCGTTCGCTTGTCTTTTCTGGGGGGTTGCGTTGGAGGTAGTCGAGGAGGCCGGCGATCTTGATTCCTTCCTGCGCGGGGTGACGCATGTTGGCGTTTGGGTTGATTCGGTAGTGGTTGCGTCGTCCTTGGCGGTTGCGGTGGACGTAGCCGGCTTCGACTAGGTCGGTGAGGATGCGTTGGGCGGCGCGTTCGGTGATTCCGACGTCTTCGGCTACGTCTCGGAGCCGGACGTCCGGGTTTTGGGCGACTGCGAGCAGAACTTGGGCGTGGTTGGTGAGGAACGTCCAGGCCGACCCATCTCCCCTTGACATAGCCGACTTCTGTATCGTATATTTTAAGTCGCGATTCATAAGCACAGAGTTTGATATCCGGTGTAGAAGATCGTAGGTTAACAGATCGACCACGTTCTTTGGGCTACGGAGGACGGCCATGAGCGTTTCCAATGCGAGGCGAAAGGTTGCGAACCCGGCGGCGACCTCGCTCGAACCGCTTCGGATCAGGGTCCCCGAGCACCGGCAAGCGCTTGCGCTCAGCAGCGAACTGACTGAGCTTGGCACGGTCGAAGTCGTCGACGGGACCGGGGTATGGGAGGTCCACCTCCACGGGCCGAAGGCAAACGGCGTCATTGTCAAGGTTCTCGAGGCGGTCCGCCGCACCCTCGCTGGTGCCCCAGCGGCGTCGGCGGAAATCCTCTTGGATGGACGCCGCCACCACATGGACGGCGAATAGCAAAGCGCCCAGTCGGGCGTCGTCTCGCTAGACGCTTGAGGATCGACACCCGGCCCTCGGCTCCCCGCGGTCTGCACCTAGCTTAGATCGCAACCGGTTCGTCAGCCCTGACTGATCCTTTGCCCGTGAACTCCGCTAACAGTCTGGCCGCGAGCTGGTGCACGCGTTCGCCATCGTCGAGAAGTGCTGCAAGCGCGAGATCGAGGTAGCGCGATGCAGCCTCAAGCTCGCCGAGCCGGACCGTCCAGCCATCTTCATGCTCCCACGCCTCGAGCACTTCCCCGCGGTAGCAGATCACCGCTTTCTCCATGATTGACCCCTCCTACTTCGCGTGTTCGAACCGCGCCTAGTCGTGACGCTGCTCATTCCGCACCAGACAAATCGGCAAACGGAGGTGTGTGTGCGAGCCGTGCGCTGCGAAGACTGCCTCGACTGTTCGAGCCGAGTAGTGGCCGGGTACGCGGTGGGCGCTTGGCCTACCCGTCGGGATGCGAGACGTTCGCTACGTCTTGCTCGGCCCCGGCCACGAGCCCGTAAGACGAGCAAAGCCTGTCGCGCCCGCACGGTCGATGAGAGCCTTGACGCCGCCGTAGACCGCTCCCTGAGCCGCAGCGGCGGCCGTCACCTCGCGCCAGCTCCTTCGCTCGTCGGTCGCCTTCGGCGCCTTGCTCTCATCGGCGGCCACGCGCCAGATGCGCTTGAAGATCGCACCGGCCACCAACCCGCCGAGCACGCTGACGAACAAGCCGATCGGTTTGTAGAGAACTCGTGCCATCTCGGCGCCAGATGCCCATCACCGGAGATCTGACACCTTGATCGTCGAGCGCAGAGAATCTCGCCTGGGCGAGTGGTCCGGAACGACCGCGAAGGACGCTTAGTGCGACCGCTTCGAAAAGATAAGCGCCCGCGTTGAGCGGGCGCTTATCAGATATAGATCGGACCCGGCTCAGTGGCCGCGTCTCGTGAGTGCAGCCTTGAGCTGACCCTTGTTCATCTTCGAGCGCCCCTTTACGCCTAGACGCTTTGCCTCGCGGTAGAGCTGCTCTTTCGTACGCTCGTGGCCGATCGGCATGGCTTAGCCTCCTTTTTGAGTTGTTCCTGGGCCGTGGCTACCCCGTGAATAGGTGCTCAAACGCGCGCCCCGAGCGTTGTGCGTTTTTTCCCGAACACCGTGACAGTGGCCTGGGCCAGCGTCCTCTCACCCGACCGCTGATACGTTCTTGGCGCCGTCCGCGCCCCGGATCGGAGGAGAGATGTCCAGGTACAGACTCCACACGCCGGACGGGG
>DASQCM010000090.1:0-4017 GCA_035634675.1 Gaiellaceae bacterium | reverse complement strand
CGGCGGCGTTCGTGAAGCGAATGTCGATCTCGTGCTGGGACGGGCCGACCTCGTGGTGGTGGTACTCGACCGGGATCCCCATCTGCTCGAGCGCGCGGATCGTGTCGCGGCGGATCGTCGTTGCGGCGTCCATCGTCGTCTGGGCGAAGTAGCCGCCCTCGTCGAGCGTCTCCGTGCCGTGCTCGTCCTTGAAGAGGAAGTACTCCGCCTCGGGGCCTACGTTGAACGTGTCGAAGCCCATGGCCTCCATCCGGTCGAGCGCGCGCCGAAGCGCGTAGCGCGGATCGCCGGCGTACGGCTCGCCGTCGGGCGTGACGACGTCGCAGATCATCCGCGCCGTCTGTCCGTCGGGAAGTACCCGGAAGGTCTCGGGATCGGGGATCGCGACCATGTCCGACTCCTCGATCGCGTTGAAGCCGGTGATCGACGAGCCATCGAAGCCCATTCCGTCGTCGAGCGCGCCCTCGACCTCGCTCCGGGTGATCGAGAAGCTCTTGAGGTGCCCCTCGAGATCCGTGAACCAGAGGAGCACGTCCTCGATGCTGCGGGACTCGATCTCCGCGAGCACGTCCTTGCGCGCCCCCGGATCCGATGTCGCGCGGTTCCTGCTCTCCACGTACGCCATTCTCCCTCCTCTTGAAATGCGAAAAGCCCCGGCCGCCACCAGTGTCGTCTCAACGACGTGTGGCTGCCGAGGCTCCGTCGCCTCGCAATGTTGCGCGAAGTTTACATGCTGTTCGGACGGACGGGGCTACCCTCACGGCGCGTCTTGGCCCGGACTCTCGTCGCCCTCACCGCCCTGCTCGCCGCCGTCACGCTCGCCTCGGCGCCGCACGCGGCGCCGTCGTCCGGCAAGCAGTACGTGGCGCCCTCCGGCTCCGGCGCGCTCTTCCTCTTCAGCGGGCATGGCTGGGGGCACGGAGTCGGCATGGGACAGTGGGGTGCGCAGGGCTATGCGCTCCAGGGCTACACGTACGAGCAGATCCTCGCCGCGTACTACCCCGGCACGACCTCGGGGCAGACATCCACGACCTCGATCCGGGTCCTGCTCGCCTCGGGCAAGAAGTCGCTGACGATCTCGACCGGTAAGCCGTACACCGTCGAGGACGGGGACGGCATCGACCACACGCTCGCTTCGGGGAAGACGAATCTCACTCCCTCGCTCCAGCTCGCCGTCGACGGCGGCCCCGCGCAGGCGCTCACGCCGCCGCTCACGTTCATGCCGGCGGGCAGCTCGAAGCTCACGCTCGGCCGCACGTACCGGGGGCGGATCGTCGTCGACGTCCTGAACGGAAGGCTCCGCGCGATCAACGTCGTGCCGCTCGAGCAGTACCTCTACGGCGTGGTCCCAGCGGAGATGCCGAACACCTGGCTGCCGGCGGCGCTCCAGGCGCAGGCCGTCGCCGCCCGCTCGTACGCGCTCGCGAGCCACAAGGCGGCTGCCCCGTTCGACGTCTACGCCGACGGGCGGAGCCAGATGTACCTGGGCATCTCGGCGGAGAAGCCCGCGGCGACGCAGGCGGTGGACGAGACGACGGGTGAGGTGCTGCTTTACGCCGGCCACGTCGCGACGACGTTCTTCTCCTCCAGCACGGGCGGCTGGACGCAGTCGGCTGCCGACGCGTTCGGAGGCGCGGGCAAGCCGTATCTCCCCTCGGCGCGCGACCCGTTCGACGGCATCTCGCCGTACCACAACTGGGGGCCCGTGCCGGTCACGGCCACGATGCTCGGCAAGGCGCTCGGCGCCTCCGGGCCCGCCGTCGATGCGACCGTGGCGCGCAACTCGTCGCGGCGGGTCAAGACGGTAAAGGTGACCTCTCTCTTGCAGGGCGAGCCGGCCACGACCACGGCGTCGGGCAGCTCCATCGCGTCGGCACTCGCACTCCGCTCGACGTGGTTCAGCATCGGCGTCCTGTCGCTTCAGCCTCCGTCGCCGAACGCGCCGGTCGCTTCGGGCACGCGCGTGAGGCTCACCGGCGTCGCGCGCGGCGTCCGCGGCGTTGTCCTGCAGGCGCGGAGCCCAGGCGGGGAGTGGAAGCCGCTCAAGTCGATCGTTCCCATGCCGAAAACAGGTGCATTCCACCTTGCCGTCAAGCCGAAAGCCACGACCGATTACCGGCTTGCGACCGCGCAAAATGCCGCGGCGTACGTGCGGATCCGCGTCACCTAGGGTCGAGCGGCGCTACCGTGAGGCTGTGAAAAAGCTGCGGCGTGCGCTCCTTGGCGTGGGGGCGCTTGCGCTCATCGCGGCGGCTTCCGCCTCCGCGTTCACGCCCACGAACCAGTACTACGGGAAGCAGTGGTACCTCGACCAGGACCACGCCTTCGACGCGTGGGCCACGCCGCCGCCCCTCCAGCAGGTCAAGATCGCCATCATCGACTCCGGCGTCGACTGCAACCTGCCTGACTTCCAGGGACAGATCGTGGCCAAGAAGAGCTTCGTCGGCGGCAACCCGTGCTCCGACTCGGAGGGCCACGGCACGATCGTCGCGGGGGAAATCGCAGGCGAGCTGAACTCCGCCGGAGTGGCAGGCCTCGCCTTCAACTCGCAGCTCCTCGTCGCCAAGGTCGTCGCTCCCGACGGCTCGATTCCGCTCGCAGCCGAGGCCGACGGCATTCGCTGGGCCGTGGACAACGGCGCGCGGGTCATCAACCTCAGCTTCGGGGCGGTGCGAGACCCGCGCAACCCGGGCCTCGACACGTTCTCGAGGTTGGAGGCGCAGGCCGTCGCCTACGCCGTCTCGAAGGGAGTGACGGTTGTCGCGGCCGTCGGGAACTCGGACGAGGCGCCCACGAGCCCGTGGCCGTATGCGGACTGGCCGGCGGCGCTACCGCACGTGATCGGCGTGGCAGCGCTGACCAAGTCGGGCAACGTGCCTGCGTTCTCGGACCAGGATCCGACCTTCGTGGACGTCGCTGCCCCGGGCGTCGACATTTTCTCGACCTTCCCGAAAGGCCTGACGAACGACCAGCCGGGCTGCGCGCCGCAGGGGTACACCGACTGTGCATCGGGCGACTACCACCGTCCGGAGGGCACGTCGTTCGCGGCGCCGCAGGTGTCGGCAGCCGCGGCCGTCCTGCTCGGCATCGACCCAACGCTCACGAGCAGCCAGATCTCGACGCTCCTCGAGCGGCACGCCGACGACGTGAACGCGGCGAGCGGCTGCAGCCTCTGCCCCGTCAAGCGCGACAAGTACAGCGGCTGGGGGCAGCTCGACGTCGCGCAGGCGGTCGCCGCGCTGAGCCCCGGCAAGCCGCTGCCCGCGGCCGACCGGTTCGAGCCGAACGACACGGTCTCCGAGGCGCACCCGCTGTTCGGGAGGAAGCCGTCGGTCACTGCAACGCTCGACTTCTGGGACGACCCCGTCGACGTCTACCGGGTCAGGCTCGCGCGTGGCGAGCGGCTCAACGTCGTGGCGCAGGCGCACTGGGCTGGAGCGTCGGTCGGCCTGAGCCTCTGGCACGAGAAGACGGTCGCCCAGACACTGCACGCGGGGAAGACGCAGCGGCTGTCCTTCCGGGCGAAGAAGGCGGGCAAGTACTTCGTCAAGCTGCGAGACCTCGGCGGAGCCGGCCGCTACCTCCTGGAGCTCAGCAAGAGCTCGCTCAACCGCCCGTAGATCTCTACTGATTCTCGAGTAGCTCGTCCTCGGCCACCGGTCGCATCACGCGGGCCGGGTTGCCGACGACGAGCATCCGCGGCTCGACGGGCTTCGTCACGACCGCGCCCGCTCCGACGAACGCCTCCTCGCCGATCTCGACCCCGGGAAGGAGGATCGCGCCGCCGCCGACGCGCGCACCGCGTCGGATGGTCGGCCCTTTCATGAGCGCTTTGCGACGCTCGGTGCGCCCCATGAACTCGTCGTTCGTCGTCACGACGCACGGCGCGATGAAGACGTGCTCCTCGAGCGTCGAGTAGGCCGTGATGTACGCCTCCGCCTGGATCTTCGTCATCGCTCCGATCGTCGTGTCGTTCTCGACGAGCGACCCCCGTCCGATCACGACGTCGTCGCCGAC
>DASQCM010000089.1:0-3961 GCA_035634675.1 Gaiellaceae bacterium | reverse complement strand
AGCGCGACGGCGCCGAGCCCAACCGCGGCCGTCCGCGCGACCGGGGATAGCGCCGGGTTCGACCCGTCGCCGAACAGCCGCCCGAACGCGTTCAGCCATGGGCCGCCGGTCAGCACCGCCGCGCCGCGCTCGAGCTGCGCGCGCAGCGTGCGCCGAGCTCGCGTCAGCAGCGAGCGCACGGAGGGCCGGCTCAGCTGCAGATTTTCTGCAAGCTCCTCGTAGCCGAGGCCGCGGACCTCGCGCAGCAGCAGGGCCTCCCGTTGGCGTTCGGGGAGCGCGGCGACCGAACGCCACGTCTCGTCCAGCTCGGCGCGGCCGAGGGCGGTCGCGTACGGATCCTCGGCCTTCGCGTCGTGCAGGCCTACGTGCAGCGGTGCAACCGCCGGCCGCCGCGCGCGGGCCCAGCACTCGTGGCGGGAGATCGTCACCAGCCACGCCCCGGCGTCTCGAGGAACCGTCCCGCGATGCAGCGACCGGAGCGCGGAGAGAAAGACCTGCTGAGCGGCGTCCTCAGCCTCGTCACGGTCGCGCAGCAGCGCGAGGCAGATCGCACGGACGCGGCCCCCGTGCTCCTCGTAGAGGCGCTCGAGCTCCTCCCCGACCTCGCTGCGGCGATTCTCGATGGCGGCCATAGGCGCATAGCGCTCTACGCGCGACCGCGGGTTTCGGATTACGCCCGGGCGTCGGTCGCGGCAGCAAGCCGCTCGTCGGGTGTCGCGCCGCCGATCGCTTCCTCGACCTCGGCCAGCTCGCCGGCGGGGCTGAGCGTGTCGCGGAGAGGCACTTCCTTCAGGAACCAGGAGAGCACGAACGGCACCACGGCCAGGGCCGTCCCGAAGAGGAAGACGCCGTGGAGGGAATGCGCGAACGCGTTGAGGAAGTCCTCGTGAACCGTCGGCGGCAGGTGCTTGGCCTGCTCGGGGTTGAGATGCACGCCGCCGCCGAGCCTGGCCGTGACGGCATGCGGGAGCAGCTTCAGCCGGTCGGCGAGCCTGGTGGCGAAGATGGCGCCGAAGATGGCGACGCCGAAGGCGCCTCCAACCGAGCGGAAGAAGGTCGCGGTCGAGGTGGCGACGCCGATGTCCTTGGGCCGCACGTCGTTCTGCACGACGAGCACCAGTACCTGCATGACGAGGCCGATCCCGACTCCCACCACGAGCATGTAGGCCGAGGCGACCCACGGCGCGGTCCCGACCGTCAGCCGCGAGAGCAAGAACATGCCGACGACGAGAGTCGCCGTGCCGGCGATCGGGAACATCCTGTAGCGGCCGACGCGGCTGATCCAGCGGCCAGACAGGATCGCCGCCACGAGCAGCCCCGCCATCAGCGGCAGCAGCCGAAGGCCGGAGCTCGTCGGGCTTGCCCCGTACACGAGCTGGAGGTAGAGCGGAATGAAGATGATCGCTCCGAACAGCGTCATGCCGATCGTGAACCCCATCGAGTTCGCGATGCTGAAGACGCTCGAGCGGAACAGCGAGAGCGGCAGGATCGGCTCCTCGGCCTGCGTCTCCCGCCAGACGAAGAGGACGAGCAGAGCGACGCCGGCCGCGGCGAGGCCGATGATCGTCGTGGAGCCCCACGGGTACTCGCTGCCACCCCAGGTCGTGACGAGGATCAACGCGCTGACGCCGCCGGCCAGAAGGCCGGCGCCGAGAAAGTCGATCCGGTGGCGAATCGTCGGCGTGTGCAGGTGGAGCCGCGTGACGACGACCACGACGGCGAGCGCTCCGATCGGCACGTTCACGTAGAAGACCCATCGCCAGGAGAAGGTCTCGACGAGGAAGCCGCCGAGCAGCGGCCCGGCGACGGAGGCGACGGCGAAGACCGATCCGATCAGCCCCATGTACCGGCCGCGCTGCCGCGGCGGGACGATGTCGGCGATGATCGCCTGCGCCCCGACCAGGAGGCCACCCGCGCCGATTCCCTGCAGCGCGCGGAAGCCGATCAGCTGGGCCATGGTCTGCGAGAGCCCGGCGAGCACCGAGCCCGCGAGGAAGATGAGGATCGCCGCAAGGAAGACGGGCTTGCGGCCCATCATGTCGCCGAGCTTCCCGTAGAGGGGCGTCGAGACGGTCGACGCGAGCAGATAGGAGGTCACGACCCAGGAGAAGTGATTCAGGCCTCCGAGGTCGCCGACGATCGTCGGGAGCGCCGTCGAGACGATCGTCTGGTCGAGCGCGGCCAGGAACATCCCGAGCATCAGCGCCCCGAACACGGTCCAGAGGGCCCGCCCCGTCAGCGGCTCATCGGCCATGGTCAGGCCTCCTTCCTGCGGACGGCTCGCGTGAGCTGCCGCCGGGTCAGCGGCGGTACCGGCAGCGGCGTCGCGGCCTCGGCGCGCAGCCCGTCCAGGAGAAGGCAAAGATGGCGCCGCCACTGCTGCGGCGCGACGTCGGCGGTCGTCTCGATCACGCGCCCGACAGCCCGGAAGACGAGCGACAGGTCCTCGGCGGTGAAGTCGGCGCGCAGCGCGCCTTGCGCCTGCGCGCGCTCGATCACCCGGCGCAGCAGCGGGTGGATCCGCTCGCGCATCGCCTGAGCGCGCGTCGCGCCGTGCCCCCGGGCAGCGAGCATGTCCTTGAGACCGCGGTTCGCGGCGTGCGAGGCGAGCGCCCGCTCCATGAAGCCGGTCAGGCCCGCCCACGCATCGTCGGCGGCGGCCGCCTGCTCGGCCAGCTCGACGAGCTCCGCAAACGCGTCCTCGAGCACCGCGTCGACAAGCTCCTCCTTGGTCGGGAAGTGGCGGTACAGCGTCCCCATTCCCAGGCCTGCGTGACGGGTGATCTCGTCGACGGAGACGTCGACGCCCTCGCTCGCCAGCAGCTCGCGCGCGCTCGCCACCAACCGCTCGCGATTGCGGCGAGCGTCGCTGCGCAGCGGCTTCTCGGCGGTCGCGGCGCTCATCCGGCCAGTATGCCAACAACCGGAGTGTCTGCTCCGGTTGTGCGCCCGTACCCGCCTCCGAGGTCCGGCCGTTGGGAACCTACGCAGGCGGCGTCGGGTCGCTTGCGCATGGGGAACAAGGGAGGTGCTTGCTCATGCCCGCATGGGTTTGGGTGTTGATTGCCGTGGTCGTCGTCGCAGTGCTCGCCGTGGTCGTCTGGCAGGCGATGGCCCGGAAGAAGACCGGACATCTGCAGGATCGGTTCGGCCCCGAGTACGACCGCACGGTCGGCAAGGCCGAGTCCAAGCGCGACGCCGAGTCCGAGCTCGAGGCGCGGGAAGAGCGCCGGCAGCAGCTCGAGATCCGGCCGCTGTCAGAGGCCGCTCGCGAGCGCTACCTCGACCGGTGGCAGGCCGTGCAGGCCCAGTTCGTCGACGATCCGCGCACAGCGGTCGCGAGCGCGGACAGCCTGATCCAGTCGGTGATGGAGGAGCGCGGCTACCCGGTCGAGGACTTCGAACAGCGTGCCGCGGACGTCTCCGTCGACCATCCGCACGTCGTCGAGAACTACCGGCAGGGCCACAATCTCGCCAAGGCGAGCGCCGACGGGAGCGACTCGACGGAGAACCTGCGCCAGGCGATGCGGCATTTTCGGGCGCTCTTCGAGGAGCTCGTCGAGCCGCCGGCCGACCAGCCGATCGGACGGGAGCAGGGCGACACCGAGCGCACCGCGGCCGCCGATACGACCGCGCGCCGCTGACCCGGCGTCAGCCGCGACCTGCGACGCGCCCGAGCTCGCGGGTCGCGGCGTTCCCGGCCGCGTCCTTCGCGACGAGCGTCGCGTTCCACTTGCCCGGCGGGATCGCGGCCCCGCTTCGCGCCCGCGCCGAGGCGATCACGCGCACGCTGCCACCATGGCGGAGAACGAGCCGGACACTGCAGCAGGAGCTGAAGGGATCCTTCGCACGCCAGTAGACGTGGCCGCGCGCCGCCGAGGCTGAGAGGGTCGGCGGCGTCGTGTCGCGGCCGACGGTGAACGAGCCGAGGTCCTCCGTGGCGGTGTTGCCGTCGACGCTC
>DASQCM010000088.1:0-6818 GCA_035634675.1 Gaiellaceae bacterium | reverse complement strand
GGTCGAACGGGTGCGGCAGGTAGACGAGCCCTCCCTGGGCGCGGATGGCCTCGATCGTCTCGCCGAAGGACATGCCTCGCGGAATCTCCTCGCGGAGGAAGAGCCCGATCACCTCGCCCTGGTCCGCGGTTTTCACCTCCTCGCCGGGGATGACCGTCAGGCGGCGCCCGCGCACCTTCTCGGCCGCCTCGAGAGCGCCGCCGATGACGTTGTGGTCGGTGACCGCGATCGCGCCGAGACCCTCCGCCTCGGCGTGGTTGAGCAGGTCGTCGACCTCGATCGAGCAGTCGTGCGACCAGCTCGTGTGCAGATGGAGGTCGGCGACGATCCAGTTGCGTTCGTCGAAAGAGGAACGGCTTGTGGCGGTTCGCCGGCGCTTGGCGAGCCTGTCGTAAACGGCTTCGACGCGGTCGGCGAGCGCCTCCACCGTCTGGGACTCGGCGGCTGCGAGGCTCTCGCGCGCCCGGCGCTCGCGGAAGGCCTCGTCCTCGATCAACCGCGCCGTCTCGGCCGCGGCGAGCTCCGGCTGGGTCTCGCGCCCAGGCGGATCGGCGATCGCGGCTCCGGCCGTCTGGGCTTCCGCCACGAGCCGCGGCAGTCCGTCGGTCGCGGGGACGAAGATCGCGGCGGAGCGGAGCAGCTCGGCGCGGGCGGCGCCGGTGCGCGCCGTTCGGACCCGCATACGTCCACGCAGCCGCGGCGAGACGGCCGGGCGCGAGGCCGGTGTCCGGATCCGGAGCAGCACGAGCTCCCAGTCCGGCTGTTGCGCGAGCTCGCGCACGAGCGCGCGCAGGAGCGGCCGCTCGGTCTGGCGCCACTCCATCACGACGAGGTTCCGCTTTCTCTCCGGCGCGAAGAGCGGGGGGTCGATCCCCTGGGGTACGAGCTCGTACTGGCCGGGAAAGCGAACGGCGGCCGCGTCGGCGACGGACTCGCTCGTCGCGAGCAGGGCATCGATACGCCCGAGCAGGCGCTCGCGCTGTGCGCGACCCGGTGGGTACCCGAGCCGCTCTGGCGAGAAGAAGGTCGCGGCGGTAAGCCCTGCGGAGTCCCGGAGCGCCAGGTACGACAGGCTCGGCAGCCCCGGCTCGAAGCCGTGTACGACGTCGAAGCGTCCGCGGGCGAGGGCGAGTGAAAGGCTGGCCCGGACTCCGACCGGCACGCCCATCCGGCTCCGGCGCGAGATCGGCACGGCCGGGCCGAGGGCGATCAGCTCGGGGTCGCCGAACTCGCCGAGCAGCGCGCGCCGTCCGGCGGCCAGGTCGCGGGCGCGATTCGAGGGAGCCAGGACCGTCACCAGATGGCCGCGGCGCCGTAGCTCGCGGGCGAGGCCGTCCACATGCTCGTTCACGTCGTGCGGCTGCGACCAGGCGAACGGCGTGACGAGGGCGACACGCACGCCTGTCGAGTCTAGTGCAGCTCGAGCAGCATCTCGTGCTGGCGCACGACGACGTTGCCGCCGAGCGCGCGGAGCACCGACGAGGCCGCATCGTTCTCGGGCAGGTTGACGACGCTGACCTTGCCCAGCCGGCGCAACGCGGACAGCAGCGCCTCCGGCTCGCCCGCAATCTGGAGTAGCTGGACGTGCTTGCCGAACTGCCGGTACACCGCCGTGCCCGCGTCGGTCTCGAGCCCGTGAACGTCGTCGTAGTTCGCGACCGTCTCGTCGGCGCGCTGCCAGGGTTCGCGCCCGGTTCGCAGCTCACGGAGACGCGCCTGCGCCTTGTCTACCGGGACCTCGCGGGCCGTTGCCGGCTTGTCCTTCGCCGGAAGCGACCACACATCGACGTCACGGACCATGCGGTAGCCAAGCTTCTCGTAGAGAGCGACCGCACCGGCGTTCTCTGAGATCACCTCGAGCCAGACGTTGCGCACGCCGCGCGCGCGGGCCTGTTCGTGCAGCGCAAGCATGAGCGCCTCGCCGACACCCGAGCGGCGAGCGGCGGGCACGACGCCGACGCCCCCGATCCAGGCATCCTCCCCGCGGACGCCGAGGTTGCCGAGCCCGACGAGCTCGCCGTCACGGGAGGCGATCCGCGACGCGTCGACGTCGATGTCGAACGCGGCATCCATTCCTGCGAGCTGCTTCTCGTCGATCCGGAAGGGGAGGAGATAGCCCTCGTAGGCCGAGGTGAAAAGCTCTGCGCGCCGGGCTCCGTCGAGCGAGCTCGCCGACTCGATCTCGACGCTCACGTGCGTTCGCGCAGAACGATGCCGTCACTCGAGCCGAGGCGGGCGCGACTCGATCCGATTGCGCCGCACACGAACGCGATGGAGCACGTCTCGAGAACGTGCTCCTGGGTCGTGCCGAAGCTGCCGCTCAGTACCGCCGCGATCGCGACGAGCGCGGCGATCGAGAAGAGAACCGCCGCCTCAAGCCAGAAGAGGCGGCGGATGCTCACTTCGCCGAGGCCTTTGCCTTCGCCTTGCCCTTGACCTTGCGGCGGTTCTCGCGGATGAACTCCTCGGTCAGCTCGTAGGCCTCGTCGTCGACGATCTGCTTCGGCGGCGACTTCATGAGGTACGAGCTCGGCCCGACGAGGGCGCCCGCGACGTTGTTGTTGAGCGCGAGCTTCGCCATGCGGACGGCGTCGATCACGATCCCGGCCGAGTTCGGCGAGTCCCAGACCTCGAGCTTCAGCTCGACGTTGAGAGGGACGTCACCGAACGACGAGCCCTCCATCCGGATGTAGGCCCACTTGCGGTCGGTCAGCCACGGTACGTAGTCGGACGGGCCGACGTGGACGTTCCCGGCGCCGAGGTCGTAGTCGAGCATCGACGTGACGGCGTTCGTCTTGGAGATCTTCTTCGACTCGAGCCGTTCCCGCTCGAGCATGTTGAGGAAGTCGGAGTTGCCGCCGACGTTCAGCTGCATCGTCTTGTCGAGATGGACGCCGCGCTCGCGGAAGAGCGAGGTGAGGACGCGGTGGGTGATCGTGGCGCCGACCTGCGACTTGATGTCGTCGCCGATGATCGGCAGGCCCTTCTCCTCGAACCGCCCCTGCCAGTAGTTCTCGCGCGCGAGGAAGACCGGCATGCAGTTCACCATCGCGCAGCCGGCCTCGAGAATCTGCTCGGCGTACCACTTCGTCGCCGCCTCGGAGCCGACCGGAAGGTAATTGACGACGACGTCGGTCTTGGTCTCCTTGAGGATCCCGACCACGTCGTCCGTCTTGCCGGGCGCCTTCTCGACGACCTCCGACAGATACTTGCCGAGCCCGTCGTGCGTCATGCCGCGAGAGACCTTGACACCGGTCTTGGGAACGTCCGAGAACTTGATCGTGTCGTTCGGATGCGCCCACATGGCATCCGCGAGGTCCTTGCCGACCTTGCCCTTGACGACGTCGAAGGCGGCGGTGAACTCGATGTCGCGCACGTGGTAGCCGCCGAGGTTGACGTGCATGAGGCCTGGGACGAACTGGTCGTCCGGCGCGTCTTTGTAGTACTCGACCCCCTGCAGCAGCGAGTTGGCGCAGTTGCCGACGCCGATGATCGCGACGCGGACCTTGCCGTCGTCGAGGCGTGCCCTACCGTTCGTTGATGCCACTGGTTCCTCCGGAAAGTTGCTTGCGGACATAAAGGATGCGCTGGATGACCGTGAGCCAGGCCGTCGCGGCGAGCACTACGATCGCCCACGGCAGGCCGCCCCACGGCGCGAAGACGAGACCGGCGGTGATGAGGACCACACGTTCCGCGCGCGAACCCAGGCCGACGTCGCCCTTCAGGCCGAGCGCCTCTGCGCGTGCGCGTGTGTACGAGACGAGGAACGAGCCGACGACCGCGGCGACCGCGAGCACCACCGCCCAGTCGTTTCCGTGGCGCGCGAAGACGAGCGCGATCGCGGCGAGCATGGCGCCCTCGCCGACCCGATCCGTCGTCGAGTCGATGAACGCACCGAACGGGGTCGACTTGCCTCCGGCGCGCGCGAGAGCGCCGTCGAGGATGTCGAGTAGCGAGCCGACGACGAAGAGCCCGGCTGCGAGCCAGTAGACGAGCCAGGTGTTCGCCCGGTTCTCGAATGGGACGAGGACGGCGGCAGCGAGACAGAGCGAGACGCCCGCCGCGGTCAGCACGTTCGGCGTCACGCGGGTCCGTGCGAGCCTCGTGACCGAGCGGCTGGCGAGGGTGCGGGCTCCGGTCGTGTAGCCGTTCTTGACGCGCCGGAGTGAAGTCGAGTTCATCTCCATCATCGCAATCCTGCTATGTCTGACTATAGCAGGTTTGCGATCACGGGTCCGAGCCCGCGCAGGCGTCCGGCGAGGCGTGGCGCCCAAGCCGTGACGAGCAGCGCCAGGACCGCGACGGTTATCCCGGCGAGCACGTCGAGGAGGTAATGGTTGGCGGTCGCAATCACGCAGAACCAGACCCAGAGGGGCCAGAGCGCCCAGAGCGCCTTCGCCCACCAGCTCCGGCAGGTCGCGACGAGGAAGAAGCCGACGATCAGCGCGTCCGCGGCGTGCAAGCTCGGCATCGCGGCGTACGGGTTCCCGATCGTCTGCAGCAGCGCGCTCGAGTGGTTGACGCCGTCGACGAATCCCTCCCTGGGGAACATCCACGGCGGCGCGGTCGGCATCAGCGCGAAGCCCACGAGGCCGATGAGGTTCGCGAGCAGGATCGTGTTGCGGAAGCGGGTGAAGCGCTCGTGCCGGCGTAGATAGACCCAGAGCAGGGTCAGACCGATCACGGTGAACTCCGAGTTCCAATAGGTCCACGCCGCTGCGGTCAGGAGGAACGACGACGAGTCGGCGACCCGTTCGACGGTGAGCTCGAAGAGGTGATGCGTGACGCGCTGCTCGAGGGAGATGACGCGCAGCCCGTTCCCGATCGCCTTGCCCGGGGTGGCGAGGGTCAGGTGCCGGACGGCGAGGTACGAGAAATAGAAGCCGAACCAGATCAGGACCTGGATCCCGAAGTCCAACCACCCGCGGGGCAGCACCTTCTGCCCTAGCGCCACCACCTTGGCCATGGGTCTAACTCTAAACAGTGGGGTTACAGCTCGGCTACGACCGGCTGGGCTCAGCCGCCGATATAGGACATCTCGACCTTCGGCAGAGCGCCTGTCTCGGCGGTGCGCAGCTCGGAATAGCGGTCGGTACGGCGCGCCCAGATGGAACGGAGCTGCTCGGCGAGCTCAGCGTCGGAGGCGCCAAGACGAAGCGGCGCGCGCAGGTCGTGGCCTCGAGTGCCGAAGAGGCAGGTGTAGAGCCGTCCCTCGGCAGAGAGGCGGGCGCGGGAGCAGCCGCCGCAGAACGGCTGCGTGACCGACGCCACGACACCGACCTCGCCGGCGCCGTCGAGGTAGCGCCAGCGGCGGGCGGTCGCGTCCGGCCGCTCGGCTTCCACCGGCTCGAGCGGCCAGCGGTCCGAGATGCGGCGGACGATCTCGTCGGCGCTGACGACGTCCTCGAGACGCCAGCCGTTGGTCGAGCCGACGTCCATGTACTCGATGAAGCGCAGGACATGGCCGCTGCCCCGGAAGTGCTCGGCGAGCGAGAGGACGTCGCCGTCGTTGGCCCCGCGTTTGACGACCGCGTTGACCTTTACCGGGAGCCCGGCCGCCGCTGCCGCGTCGATCCCCTCGAGGACCCGCTGCACGGGGAAGCCGACGTCGTTCATCGCGCGGAACGCCTCGTCGTCGAGCGAGTCGAGGCTGACGGTGACGCGGCTCAGCCCGGCCGAGGCGAGCGCCTTTGCCTTCTGCGCGAGCAACGAGCCGTTCGTCGTCAGCGCTAGCTCGAGCGGACTGCCGTCCGGGCGCCTGATGGCTGCGAGCAGCTCGACGAGGACCTCGACGTTGCGCCTGACGAGAGGCTCGCCGCCGGTGATCCGGACGGTCTGGACGCCCAGGCCGGCGAACACGCCGGTCACGCGAGCCAGCTCCTCGAGGGTGAGCAGCTCGCGTCGCTCGAGGAAGGCGTACTCGCGGCCGAAGACCTCCTTCGGCATGCAGTAGACGCAGCGGAAGTTGCAACGGTCCGTGATCGAGATCCGGAGTGTCTCGAGCGGGCGGCCGAGCCGGTCGAGCAGCGGTTCCATGTGATTCAGCCTACCCGCGCTACTGCGCGGCCCACGTCTGCGCGAGCTCTACCAACGTTGCCGCGGCGAGGCCCATATCCTCGACGCAGATCCACTCCCGCTCGCTGTGCGCGTCGTGGCCGCCCGTGAAGACATTGGCCGTGGGGAGCCCCATCTCGGTCAGCGCCGAGCCATCGGTCCCGCCGCGGATCGCGGTCTGCCTCGGCTCGAGGCCGACGCGGCGGATCGCTTCCTCGAGGTTCGCGACGATCTGCGGATTCCGCTCGATCCCGGCGCGCGGATTGCGGTACTGGATGCGGTCCTCGACCTCGATCGAGCAGCGCGGCTCGGCGGCGGCGACCTCCTCCCCGAGCGCGCGGAGAAACGTGACGTGCTCGCCGAGGCGGTCGTCGTCGAAGTCCCGCGCGATGAACCGCAGCTCGACCTCCGTCGAGTCGCCCTGCACGAGCACGGGGTGGACGAATCCTTCGCGTCCCTCCGTCGTCTCGGGGGAAAGGCCGTCGGGAAGACGGGAGATGATCTCGCCGGCGATCTTGATTGCGTTCACGAGCTCGCCCTTGGCCCAGCCCGGGTGGATCGCGCGCCCACGAATGCACATGCGCACCGCTGCGCCGGAGAACGTCTCGGACTGGAGCTCGCCGGCCGTCGAGCCGTCGACGGTGTAGGCGGCCACCGCGCCGAAGCTCTCGACCGCGAAGCGGTCGACGCCGCGGCCGATCTCCTCGTCGGGGTTGAAGGCGACCTTGAGGAGGCCGTGCCGGACCTCCGGATGGGCGGCCAGG
>DASQCM010000087.1:0-5025 GCA_035634675.1 Gaiellaceae bacterium | reverse complement strand
GCGTAGGCCAGCGCCTGCAGCGACTCGTTCAGCGTCGCCAGCTCGCGGGCCAGGCGGAGGAAGTTCTCGTCGTTGTCGAGGCGCTTGTTCGTCTTCGCGAGCTCGTCGGCGATTCGATCGAGCCGCTCGAGGATCAGGTCGAAGCGCCGGTCGGACAGGTTCGGCTCCATCTGGTCATCGTAATCCCATCAGCTCCGCGCGCGAGCCCACGACGACCACGTCCGCGCCGAGCGCCACCCGCACCTCGGCGAGCGTCCCCGCGACCTCGAACTCCCGTGCCGCCCCCGCGTGGGCGAGGGCGATGTCGATCAGCTCCCGCGGCGCGTCGCTGAACGCGCCGATCCGCGCGCCGCCCGCCCGGAGCCGCCGGAGCGCCGCGTTCGTGTCCGCGCGAGGGCGGATCCAGAGCGGCGCCCGATCGGAGGCAAAGCGCGCCAGCAGCGGCCGCCAATCCCCGAGCGTCTCGTCGAGCACCACGGCCGCCGCCTCACGGTCGTCGGGCACGTCCAGCTCGACCCGCACCCGCCGCGCCGCGTCCTCGAGCCACGCGTCCCAGAGCGGGCGCGTGTCAGCGAGCACGCCGTCGAGGTCGAGCGCAAAGCCGGGCACGAAGGGCGATGCTAGATTCCCGCCACAAACCGGCGAGCGGTGAGGGAACTCCGGTGCAAGTCCGGGACGGTCCCGCCGCTGTAAGGGGAGACGCTCTCCCGCCACGAAGCCACTGGGTCGCGAGACCCGGGAAGGCGGCGGAAGAGGGAGCCCCGAGTCAGAAGACCTGCCGCCCGCCGCAAACCCGAACCCCTCGCGGAAGGAGGATTCGTGCTTCGCCGTTCGCTTCCATTCATCGCGGCCATAGCCGCCGCGCTCGCCGTCGTGTCCCTCTCGGCGGCTGCACACCAGCAGGCCCGCAAGACCCACCGCTTCCCGCACCGGATCATCTCGCTCTCGCCGACGGTGACCGAGGATCTGTTCGCGATCGGCGCCGGCAAGCAGGTGATCGCGGTCGACCAGGACTCCAACTACCCGCGCCGCGCGCCGCGCACCAGCCTCTCCGGCTTCACGCCCAACTCCGAGGCGATCGCCAAGTACCACCCGGACCTCGTGGTCATTTCCTATAACCCGGGCAACTTCGCCTCGCAGCTGCGGCAGCTGAAGATCAAGGTCGTGAACCTGCCCGCGGCGAACGACCTGCCGCAGTCGTACCGGGAGATCCTCAAGCTCGGCGCCATCACCGGCCACACAAGAGGAGCCAAAGCAGTCGTGCGCTCGATGCGGACGCGGCTCGAGGCGATCATCCGCAGCGTGCCGAAGTCGCGCCGGCACCTCCGCGTCTACCACGAGCTCGACCCGACGTACTACTCGGCCACATCGAACACGTTCATCGGCAGCGTCTACAAGCTGTTCGGCTTCACCGACATCGCCGACGGAGCGGACACGAGCTCGAGCGGCGGCTACCCGCAACTCTCGGGCGAGTACATCATCCAGCAGAACCCGCAGATCGTCGTCCTCGCCGACACGAAGTGCTGCCAGCAGACGGCGGCGACGGTCGCTTCGCGGCCGGGCTGGAGCACGATCGCTGCGGTGCAGCACCATCGCGTCGTCGGCGTCAGCGACGACGTTGCGTCGCGCTGGGGGCCACGGATCGTGGAATTCGCCCGCGCGGTGGCGAGGATCGCACGCAGCGGCTGATGGCTGTGACGGCCGGCAGGGTGGAGGAGGCGCCGCGGGTCGAGTCCCGCGGCGTCGGCCTCCGGGCCGGCCTCGTCGCCGTGGCGTTCCTCGTCGTGTCGGTTGCCGTGGGGCTCGCGGTCGGGCCCGTGCACATCCCCGTGGGTTCGATCCTCCGCTCCGCGCTCTCGTACATCCCGTTCCTCCACGTCCACCAGCCGCTCGACACGGTCGACCGTGCCGTGCTCTGGCAGCTGCGGGCCCCGCGCGTCGTGCTCGCCGGCCTCGTCGGCGGGATGCTCGCGGTCGCCGGGGCCTCATACCAGGGAGTCTTCCGGAACCCGCTCGCCGACCCTTACCTGCTCGGCGTGGCCGGCGGAGCCGGGCTCGGGGCGACGCTCGCGATCGTCTACGCCTCGGCCACCGCGGCGGGAAGCAACTGGACGGTGCCGCTCGCCGCCTTCGGCGGCGCGATCGCCGCCGTCGTCGCGACCTACGTCCTCGGCCGCTCGGCCGGCGCGGCGAGCACGACCGGCGCACTCGTGCTCGCCGGCGTCACAGTGGCGACCTTCACCGCCGCAGTGCAGACCTTCGTCCAGCAGCGGCACACCGACGTGCTGCAGAACGTCTACTCCTGGCTTCTCGGCGGCTTCTCGACCGCGACCTGGAGCGACGTCGCCGTCTGCGCGCCGTACATCGCGGCCAGCTCGCTCGTGCTCGTCCTGCACCGGCGGGTGCTCGACGTCCTCAGCCTCGGGGACGACGAGGCGACGAGCCTCGGGATCGACGTGTCGCGTGCTCGGCTGGCGATCGTCGTTGCGGCGACGCTAGGCACCGCGGCCGCCGTGGCTGTGAGCGGGCTGATCGCGTTCGTCGGCATCATCGTGCCGCACACGATCCGGCTGCTCGTCTCGACGAGCTACCGGGCGGTGGTGCCGCTCTCCCTGATCGCCGGCGCCGGCTTCCTCGTGCTCACCGACGTGCTGGCGCGGACGCTTCTCTCCCCGGCGGAGCTACCGATCGGGGTCGTCACCGCCTTCTTCGGCGCGCCGTTCTTCGCCGTCGTGCTGCGCTCCTCGAGGACGTCGCGATGATCGAGACTCGCGACCTCTGGGTGCGGTTCGGCCCCGTCGCAGCGGTGCGCGAGCTCTCGCTCCGCGCGGAGTCGGGAGGCTGGACGGCGCTAATCGGGCCGAACGGAGCGGGGAAGACGTCGGCACTCCGCGCGCTCGCCGGGCTCGTCCCATACGACGGCGAGGTGCTGCTCGACGGGCGCGACGTGCGCCGGCTGGGCCGCCGCGCCGTCGCACGGCTAGTCGCCTTCGTCCCCCAGAAGCCGGAGACGCCGGCCGCGTTGACCGTCGCGGAGTACGTCCTCCTTGGCCGTACGCCGCACATCCCGTACCTCGGCGGGGAGAGCCGAAGCGACCGGGAGGCGGCAGCCCGGGCGCTCCGCCGGCTCGAGCTCGAAAGCTTCGCGGAGCGGCTGCTCGGCTCGCTGAGCGGCGGCGAGCTCCAGCGCACGGTGCTCGCGCGCGCCCTCGCCCAGGAGGCGCCGGTGCTGCTGCTCGACGAACCTACGACGTCGCTCGACCTCGGCCGCCAGCAGCTCGTGCTCGAGCTCGTCGACACGCTGCGTGGCGACGGGCTGACGGTCGTGACGACGATGCACGATCTCACGCTCGCCGGGCAGTACGCGGAACGGCTCGTTCTGCTCGACGGCGGGGCCGTCGTCGCCGAGGGTACGGCGGCGGAGGTGCTGTCGGCGCCGAACGTCGCGGCGCACTACGGCGCGAACGTCCGCGTCGTCGAGGACGAGGCCGGGGTGTTCGTCCTCCCGATCCGTCGCTAGACTCCGCGGCGGCGCTCGGCGCCGCTTTATGCGCAACTGACCGGCCCCATCCGACCCTGTCCCGCCAAGTCGTTGGAGGTCGTTGCGCATGTCTCGCCTAGCCGGCTCGCTCGTCGCGGCCGGAGTCTCGAAGTCGTACGGAGCCGAGGTCGTCCTTCGGGCCGTCGGCCTCGTCGTGCCGCCACGGGCGCGGATCGGGCTCGTCGGGCCGAACGGCGCCGGCAAGTCGACGCTGCTGCGCCTGCTCGCGGGCCTGGATGAGCCCGACGGCGGCCGGATCCGGCGCACGCCGCCATCACTCGCGGTCGGCTACCTCGCGCAGGAGCGCGCCCCAGCCGGAACCCGCTCCGGTGGGCAGAAGGCCCGCGCCGCGCTCGCCGAGCTGCTGCGCGGCAACTTCGACGTGCTCCTGCTCGACGAGCCGACCAACGACCTCGACTTCACCGGCCTCGCCTGGCTCGAGCGTGCGCTCGCGTCGCACCCCGGCTCGGTCGTGGTGGTCTCCCACGACCGCGCATTCCTCGACCGCACCGTGACCCGCATCGTCGAGCTCGACGAGTGGTCGCGCGGCACGACCGAGTACGCCGGCGGCTGGAGCGACTACGAGGCCGAGCGCGAGCGGCGCCGAGAGCGCCACTACCGGCGTTGGGACGCCTCGGTCAGCGAGCGGCGGCGCATCGAGGAGCAGCAACGCCGCATGGCCGACTGGGAGCGACGCGGCTACGGGCAGGGTCGCAAGAAGAAGAAGTCGAAGGACGTGAAGCGGACGTATGCCGCCAAGCTCGCGCCGGTCGAGACGGTCGAGAAGCCGTACGAGCCGTGGCAGCTCCACCTCGGTCTCGCTCCTGCGGCGCGCAGTGGAGACGTGGTCGTCCGCCTCGAGCACGCCGTCGTCGAGCGCGGAAAGTTCCGCCTCGGGCCGCTCGACCTCGCCGTCGCCTGGGGAGAGCGCCTCGCGATCGCCGGGCCGAACGGGAGCGGCAAGACGACGCTGCTCGATGCGTTCCTCGGCCGCCTCCCGCTCACCGCGGGAGAGCGCTGGGTCGGGCCGGGCGCCGTCCTCGGCGAGCTCGAGCAGGATCGCGCCGCGCTCTCCGGGCCGGAGACGCTGCTCGAGCTCTTCCGGGACTTCGACTCCGAGACGTCGCGCACGCTGCTCGCGAAGTTCAGCCTCGGCGCTGACGACGTCCTCCGCCCAGGCGTGTCGTTGTCGCCGGGCGAGCGCACCCGCGCGGGGCTCGCCCTGCTCGCCGCCCGCGGCGTCAACTCCCTCGTTCTCGACGAGCCGACGAACCACCTCGACGTCGAGGCGATCGAGGAGCTCGAGCGCGGTCTCGCCGGCTACGACGGCACCGTCCTCCTCGTCACCCACGACCGACGCTTCCTGGAGACCTTCGCGCCCACGCGTACGATCGAAATGTGACCGGCACCGCCTCGATCCTCACGATCGGGAACGAGCTCGTCTCCGGCGACGTGCCCAACACGAACGCGGGCTGGCTCGCGCG
>DASQCM010000086.1:0-4611 GCA_035634675.1 Gaiellaceae bacterium | reverse complement strand
GTGTCGTCGGACTTGATGGTCAGCATCTCCTGCAGCGTGTACGCCGCGCCGTACGCCTCGAGCGCCCACACCTCCATCTCGCCGAAGCGCTGGCCGCCGAACTGCGCCTTGCCGCCCAGCGGCTGCTGGGTGACGAGCGAGTACGGGCCGGTGCTGCGCGCGTGGATCTTGTCGTCCACGAGGTGGAGCAGCTTGAGGATGTACATGTAGCCGATGGTGACCTTCTGCTCGAACGGCTCGCCGCTGCGGCCGTTGTAGAGCAGCGCCTTCCCCGAGCAGCGGCGCCCTTCGGGCCGCTTCGGGTCGACGAGGAACTGGATGGGCGAGTCGGGGTTCTGCTTCGTCCACGCGATCAGCGCCTCGTCGACGTCGACCGGCGTCGCGCCGTCGAAGACCGGCGACGCAACGGCCGACGGGTTGCCGCCGTTGAGGATCTGCCGGCGGTGCCGCCAGTCGACCTCGCCGTTCCCGTTCGGGGCACCGGTGTCCTCGCCGAAGACGCCGTGCGCCGCGGCCCAGCCGAGGTGCGTCTCGAGCACCTGGCCGATGTTCATCCGGCTCGGCACGCCGAGCGGGTTGAGGACGATGTCCACGGGCCGGCCGTCGGGGAGGAACGGCATGTCCTCCTCGGGGACGATCTTCGCGATCACGCCCTTGTTGCCGTGGCGGCCGGCGAGCTTGTCGCCCTCCGCGATCTTGCGCTTGGTGGCGACGAAGACGCGGACGAGCTCGTTCACGCCTGGCGACAGGTCGTCGCCGTCCTCGCGCTTGAAGCCCTTGACGTCGATCACGACGCCGCCCTCGCCGTGCGGGACCTTGAGGCTGGTGTCGCGGACCTCGCGCGCCTTCTCCTTGAAGATCGCGCGGATCAGCTTCTCCTCGGCGGTCAGCTCGGTCTCGCCCTTCGGCGTGACCTTGCCGACGAGCAGATCGCCCGCGCCGACCTCGGCGCCGATCCGCACGACGCCGCGCTCGTCGAGCTGCGAGAGCGACTCCTCCGAGCGGTTCGGGATGTCGCGCGTGATCTCCTCGTCGCCGAGCTTCGTGGAGCGTGCGTCGATCTCGTACTCGTGGATGTGGATCGACGTGAGGATGTCGTCCTTCACGAGCCGCTCCGAGATGACGATCGCGTCCTCGAAGTTGAAGCCCTCGAACGGCATGAAGGCCACGAGGAGGTTCGCGCCGAGCGCGAGCTCGCCCTCGTCGGTCGAGCTGCCGTCGGCGAGCACGTCGCCCGCCTTGAGCTTGTCGCCCAGGCGCACGATCGGCTTCTGGTGGATGAGCGTGCCCTGATTCGAGCGCATGAACTTCGTCAGCGGGTAGTCGTCGCGGCCGTCCTTCGACTCGACCACGACCCGCTCGGCATCGACGTCGACGACCGTGCCGGCCGTCGAGGCGACGACGACGTCCCCGGAGTCGACCGCGGCGCGGTACTCGAGGCCGGTGCCGACGAGCGGCGACTGGCGCACGAGCAGCGGCACGGCCTGCCTCTGCATGTTCGCGCCCATCAGGGCGCGGTTGGCGTCGTTGTGCTCCAGGAACGGGATCAGCGCCGTCGAGACCGAGACGATCTGCGCCGGCGAGACGTCCATCAGGTCGACGTCCTTCGCCGCCGACATCACGGCCTCGCCCTCCGAGGAGCGGCAGAGGACGGAGTCGGTGGCGAACTTGCCGTTCTTGTCGAGCTGCGCGCTCGCCTGGGCGATCACGTAGCGCGACTCCTCAACGGCGTCGAGGTAGACGATGTCGTCGCTGACCTTGCCATTCGAGACCTTCCGGTACGGCGTCTGGATGAAGCCGAACTCGGAGACGGTCGCGTACGACGCGAGGTAGCCGATCAGGCCGATGTTCGGGCCCTCCGGCGTCTCGATCGGGCACATGCGCCCGTAGTGGGTCGGGTGGACGTCGCGCACCTCGATCGGCGCGCGCTCGCGGGTCAGGCCGCCCGCGCCGAGCGCCGAGAGACGGCGCCGGTGCGTGAGCCCGGCGAGCGAGTTCGTCTGGTCCATGAACTGTGAGAGCTGCGAGGAGCCGAAGAACTCCTTCAGCGCGGCCACGACCGGACGGATGTTGATGATCGTCTGCGGCGTGATCGTGTCGACGTCCTCCGTCGTCATCCGCTCGCGAACGACGCGCTCCATGCGGTAGAGGCCGACCCGGAACGCCTCCTGGATCAGCTCACCGACCGTGCGGAGGCGCCGGTTGCCGAAGTGCTCGTACTCGTCGAGGTCGTTGACGATCGGAGCGCGCGAGAGCTGAGCCGCGTCGGCGGCGAAGTCCTTCGAGTCCTCCGGGACGCCGATCTTGACCGGCAGCTCGAGCAGCTTGCGGACGAGATTGACGATGTCCTCGGTCGTAAGGACACGGATGTCCTCCGGGACGTTGACGCCGAGCCGCTGGTTGAGCTTGTAGCGGCCGACCTTCGTCAGGTCGTAGCGCTTGGGGTCGAAGAAGAGCGCCCGCAGGAGGTTCCGCGCGTTGTCGAGCGTCGGAGGCTCGCCCGGCCGCTGCTTCTTGAACACCTCGATCAGGGCCTCCTCCTCGCGCGTCGAGGGGTCCTTGTCGAGCGTGTTGACGATGTAGTGCGAGTTGTCGAAGAGCGCGAGGATCGCCTCGTTCGTCGACGTGTCGAGGGCGAAGCCGGTCGAGGGGTCCTCGGCCGGGAGCGCGCGGAGCAGCGTGGTGATCGGCAGCTTCCGCTTCCGGTCGATGCGGGCGTAGACGATTCCCTTCTTGTCGATCTCGAGCTCGAGCCACGAGCCGCGGCTCGGCATGAGGTTCGCCGTGAAGACCTGCTTCGTCGGGTCCTTCGGCTCCATGAGGTAGGCGCCCGGCGAGCGGACGAGCTGCGTCACGATGACGCGCTCGGTGCCGTTGATGATGAACGTGCCGTGCTCCGTCATCATCGGGAAGTCGCCCATGAAGACGGTCTGCTCCCGGATCTCGCCCGTGTCCTTGTTCACGAAGCGGACGGTCATCGAGAGCGGGGCCTGGTAGCTCAGATCCTTCTCGCGGCACTCGCGAATCGAGGCTGCGGGCTCGCCGAACTTGTAGGCGCCGAATTCCACGGCGAGCGAGCCGGTGTAGTCCTCGATCGGCGAGATGTCGTCGATCGTCTCCCGCAGTCCCTCGTCGAGGAACCACTGGAACGAGGCCTTCTGGATGTCGATCAGGTTCGGTAGGTCGAGAACGTGCTCGAGACGGCTGAAAGTCGTACGAGCGCGGGGCGAAGCGACCGTGGTGGTCAAGTAGAACAGCCTCCCTTGAAGCGTGCGAGAACGGGCAATAAGTCGGCGTGGCAGCTGCGAGCGGCCGAACGTCGGCGCAACCAGCCAGGGTACCGGAACGACCCCCCTCACCGCAAGCTGAAGCTGCGGCAGGAGCCGGTATCGCCGTATGACTGTAGCGCCGGCCCGCGGATTCGGCAAATTGCGGGACAAACGACAGGTACCCGGTACCGCTGCGCGGTACCAGGTACCTGCCTCTGTGGAGGCGTTACTTCAGTTCTACCGTGGCGCCCGCTTCTTCCAGCTGCGCCTTGATCTGGTCGGCTTCCTCCTGCGTGGCGCCCTCCTTGACCGGCTTCGGGGCCGAGTCGACGAGGTCCTTCGCCTCCTTGAGGCCGAGACCGGTGACGGCGCGGACGACCTTGATCACCTGGATCTTCTGGCCGCCTGCCTCGGTGAGGACGACGTCGAAGGCCGTCTTCTCCTCGGCCGCGGCGCCGTCGCCGCCTGCCGCGGCGCCGGGCGCTGCGACCGCGACCGGAGCGGCGGCCGTGACGCCCCACTCCTCCTCGATCTTGTTCTTGAGCTCGACCAGCTCGAGGACGGACATCTTCCCCAGCTCGTCGAAGATCTTGTCGACCGCCATTACTCCTCCTCCGTGCTTTCGTCAGTAGTTGTCTCTTCAGCCGCCGGCTCATCGGCGGCAGGCTCTTCCTCAGCTACAGGCTCTTCCTCGGCCGGCGCGGCTTCCGCCTCAGGCTCCGGCGTTGCTTCCGCCTCGGGCTCCGGCGAAGTCTCTTCCTCGCCGCCGAGCTGCTCGATCCTTGCGTCGATCAGCCCCACGAGGTTCTGCAGCGGAGCGTTGAGCAGGCCCGCCAGCGCGGTGAGCGGCGCGACGATTGCGCCGAGCACCTGGCCGCGCAGGACATCCTCCGGCGGCAGCTTGGCGAGGGTTTCGACCTCGGCAGCCGTCATGGCGCGTCCCTGGAGGACGCCGCCGCGGATCTCGAGCACGTTCGTCTCGCGCGCCGAGTCCGCGAGCGCCTTCGCAGCCGCGACCATGTCGCCGTCGGCCTCGAGGAAGGCGATCGCGCTCGGACCGTCGAGGAGCGTGAGCAGCGCGTCCGCGCCGGCCGCCTCGGCGGCCCTGCGCGTAAGCGTGTTCTTGACGACGGTGAAGCGCGCGCCGCTGTCGAGCAGGCGCGTCCGCAGATCGTCGATCTGCGGCATGGTCAGCCCGCGGTAGTCCGCGACGAGCAGCGTGTCGGCGGCTTTCAGCCGCGCGGTCAGCTCGTCGACAACCTGTTCTTTTTGTTCCTTCTTCATCTCACCTCGACTGGTCTTCTGCCCCCGCAGAGAGGACTGCCAGTGGTCTTAGGCGGGT
>DASQCM010000085.1:0-5595 GCA_035634675.1 Gaiellaceae bacterium | reverse complement strand
TTACTCCGACTTCATGTCGTCGAGCGTGGCGCGGCCTTCCTCGTGCACGCGCTGGCGGCGCTCCTCCGGCGACTCGGGCTCCGCGGCCTCAGGCCCGGGCTCTGCGGGAGCCTCGTCGACGGGGGCGGCCTCGCGCGACTCGGCCAGCTTCTCCCGCAGCTCGTCGGCGCGGTCGTCCGGCTCGGTCTCCCGGGGGGCGGGCGGCTCCGGCGCCGGCTCGGGGCGCCGCTTCAGCAGCCGGTAGGCGGCGATCCCGCCGGCAACTCCGCCGACCCAGGCGACGAGGCGCTTCACCGCGCCGATGCTACAGTGACCGCCGCTTCCTGCCCCGTCATCGCGCCGTTCCGTCCCGAGCGGCGCCGGCAGTCGGGGCCGACATCGAGACCATGGGAAGGGAGGACCTCGGGACTGTGACGACTTACGAAATCTTGTTGATGCTGGACCCGGAGCAGGCCGAGGCGCGCCAGGACGACGTCATCGCGCGCACTCGCCAGCTCGTCGAGGGCGGCGGCGGAACCTGGCAGAGCCACGACGCGTGGGGCCGGCGCCGCCTCGCGTACCCGATCGCGCACAAGGAGGAGGGGGTCTACCACCTCGTCGTCTTCGACGCCGAGCCGGCGACGCTCGAGGAGGTCTCCCGCGTGCTCAAGATCGAGGACGCGGTGCTGCGCCACCTGGCGACACGCCACATCACGGGCTCGCGCACGAGCGCGCCGCGCGATGACGCTACGGTCGTCGCCACTCCGCCGTCCGACGAGCCCGCGGCCGCGGAGGCTGCGGCGGTTGAGGCCACGTCCGAGGAGGCCGTATCCGACGAGCCCGCGGCCCTAGCCGCCCCGTCCGAGGAGGCCGTTTCGGAGGAAGGCGAGCCGGAGTACGCTGACGCTGAGGAGCAGCCCAGCGAGGAAGCCGGCGAAGAAGCCGGCGAGGAAGAGGAGTAGACATGGCAGCAAACATCAATCGCGTCGTACTGGTCGGGAACCTGACCAGGGACCCCGAGTTGCGTCACACGCCCGGCGGTACGCCGGTGTGCAGCCTGCGCATCGCCGTCAACAGCCGGCGCCGCGACGAGTCGGGCCAGTGGACGGACAAGCCGAACTATTTCAGCGTCTCCGTCTTCGGCAACCAGGCGGAGAGCAGCGCGCAGTACTTGTCGAAGGGCCGCCCGGTCGCGATCGATGGGCGCCTCGACTGGCGCGAGTGGGAGGCGAAGGACGGCGGCGGCAAGCGCGAGGCCGTCGAGATCGTCGCCGAGAGCGTCCAGTTCCTCGGCGGCCGCGGCGACGGTGACGGCGCCGGCGGCGGCAACCAGTTCGTGCCGGCGGGGGCGCAACAGGAGAGCGCCGACTTCCCGGCGGCGACCGACGACGACATCCCGTTCTAGGAGCACGATGGCGAGAGAAAAGACACAGCAGCAACAGCGGAGACGGCCCGGCGGCCCGCAGGGCCAGATCCGGCGCCGCAACTGCTTCTTCTGCAAGGACAAGATCACGGAGATCGACTACAAGAACGTCAACCAGCTGCGCCGCTACATCTCCGAGAAGGGCAAGATCCGCAGCCGCCGCATCACCGGCGCATGCCGCCGGCACCAGGTGCAGATCGCGCAGGCGGTCAAGCGGGCGCGCGAGATGGCGCTGCTGCCGTACGTCGCCGAGGGCTCGGACGAGCGCAGCGGTGGGGGGCGGCGCGACCGCGGCGATCGCGGAGATCGTGGCGACAGGGGAGACCGCTGAGATGGAGGTCATCCTCCTCTCGGACGTCGACCACGTCGGCCTGCGCGGCGACGTCGTCTCGGTCGCCCGTGGCTATGCGCGCAACTTCCTCCTGCCCCGGCGCCTCGCCGAGGAGGCCACGCCGGCGCGTGTCGCCGAGCTACAGAAGCGAGAGTCGCACCGTGCCCGCCACGAGGCGAAGTCGGCGGAGCAGGCGAACGAGATCGCAGAGATCCTCTCGAAGACGGTGCTGCGGTTCGACGTCAAGGCGGGGCCGACCGGCTCGCTCTTCGGCTCTGTGACGCCGACCAACATCGCCGACGAGCTGTGGGCCACGAAGAAAGTTCGCGTCGACCGGCGCAAGATCGAGACCGATCCGATCAAGCGCGTCGGCCGGTACGAGATCCCGATCACCCTGTTCGACGACGTCCGCGCCGAGGTGAAGACGGAGGTCGTCCCCGAGGGCGGCGAGCTCCCCTCCGACGAGGAGCTCCAGGAGATGGAGGCCGCCGAGCGCGCGGAGCAGGAGGAGGCGGAGGCAGCCGCCGAGCCCGCAGCCGAGCTCGAGGAGATCCTCGCCGAGGTCGACGCTGCCGACGCGGCCGAGGCCGAAGAGGCTGACGCCGAGCAGGCCGCGACGGAGGCCACGGCCGAAGAGGCGACCGAAGCCGAAGAGCCGGCCGACGCCGAGCCAGAGTGGCGCGCCGACGCCGACGCAGCGCTGGCCGAGGAGTAGGGCGCGCTACAGGCAGTCGAGGAGGTGCGGCAGCGCCTCCTCGAGAACCGGCTCGGTCCCGTCGAGCTGGAGGACACGCGCGCCCGCACGGCGCGCGTCCTCACCGAAGACGTCGACGATCTCGCCCGCGCGCAGGTGCTCGGGGTGCGCCTGCCAGAACGCGCTCTGCAACGCGGCGGACAGCCCGCCCGGCCAGCCGCCGAGCGGCGCCGCGATCTCGGGGGCGCTCCGCCGCCAGTGCGCGGTGTCGATCGCTCCGCTGCAGCCGCCGCCGAAGGGATCGCTGGCCGCGTACTCGATCCGGCCGACCGTCGCGAGCAGCGTCGCGGCCGTGCAGAGCAGGCATGGCTCGAGCGTCGAGTAGAGCACGTGGTCGCGGTAGCGCGCGGTCACCGGCAACTGGCTCAGCGCGTCCACCTCGGCGTGAGCGAGACGCGAGCCCGAGAGACCGTGACCCGGCGGCTCGAAGATCCGATTGCGTCCGCGCGTGACGACCCGGCCGTCGGCGTCGGCGACGACGGAGCCGACCGGAATCGTCCCGGCGAGGTACGCCTCCCAGGCAAGCTCGAGGGCGGCCCGCCAGGGCTCGGCGAGGTCGTGGCCGCCGTCCATGTCTCGATGGTAAGAGGACGTTCACACGCTGTCCACGAACCTGTGGATCTGCCGAAGAAGTTGCCGCTCGGAGCGGAACTTCCATCCCCAGCCGCGCCGTCCGGTGCGCCTGCAAGTATGCACGTTTCTCCTGCAAATGGCCGAAAAAGACCTGTTCACAACAGACATGCCAACATCTAGAAACCCGGCAGACGGGATGCTGGAATCCCGGCGCATGTCCCTCGCCCCCGTCCCGACGCCCGCCGCCTCTCCGGGCGCCGTGCCGCCTCAGAACCTCGAGGCCGAGGAGTCTGTCCTCGGCGCGATGATGATCTCGCCCGGCGCGATCGCCGCCGTGAGCGAGATCCTCGACGCGGGGGACTTCTACCGCGAGTCTCACGCGAAGATCTACCGCGCCGCCCTCCAGCTGTACGGCAAGAACGAGCCCGTCGACGCCATCACGCTCACGAACGAGCTCGAGCAGCGGGGCGAGCTCGACGAGATCGGGGGCCGCGTCCGCCTGCACGAGCTGGCCCGGCTCGTCCCGGCCACGGCGAACGCTAGGCACTACGCCGAGATCGTCCGCGAGAACGCGACCCTCCGCGGCCTGATCCGCGCCGGTGGCGAGATCGCCCAGCTCGGCTGGGAGCGCGAGGGGGAGCCGGTGGAGCTCGTCGCGCGCGCCGAGCAGCTCGTCTTCGACCTCGCCGAGCGCCGCGCGGAGGGCGATCTCGTCCTCTTCAAGGACACGCTCGTCGAGACGTTCCAGCGGATCAGCCATCTCTACGAGTCGGGCGCCGAGGTCACCGGCCTCGGCAGCGGATTCAAGGACCTCGATCGGATCACCGCCGGCTTCCAGCCCGCCAACCTCGTGATCATCGCCGCCCGCCCGTCGATGGGAAAGAGCGCCTTCGCCCTCGAGATCGCAAACCACGTCGCCGTCGACCTGCAGACGCCGTGCGCGTTCTTCAGTCTCGAGATGTCGCGGCAGGAGGTCGCACAACGGCTCATCTGCTCGCGGGGCAAGGTCGACGCGCACCACATCCGTACCGGGAAGCTCTCGAAGGACGACTGGCCGCGCCTCACCCAGGCGTGCGGCCAGCTCGAGTCGGCGCCGCTCTACGTCGACGACACCCCGGCGCTCAGCCTGCTCGAGCTCCGGGCCCGCGCGCAGACCCTGAAGCGCCGCGAGCCGAACCTCGGCCTCGTCGTCGTCGACTACCTCCAGCTGATGACGACCGGCCGCAGCGAGGAGAGCCGCCTCCAGGAGGTGTCGTCGATCTCCCGCGGCCTGAAGGAGATCGCCAAGGATCTCGACCTCCCGGTGATCGCGCTCTCCCAGCTCAACCGCTCGCCCGAGCAGCGGCACGACAAGCGGCCGCTGCTCTCCGACCTCCGCGAGTCCGGCTCGATCGAGCAGGACGCCGACCTGGTGATGTTCCTCTACCGCGAGGAGTACTACGACCGCGACGACACCGACGACAGCAACAAGGGGATCGCAGAGGTCATCGTCGCGAAGCACCGCAACGGGCCGACTGACGACTTCAAGGTTGCCTTCATCAAGAAGTTCGCAAAGTTCGCGAGCCTCGCGCAATGATCGTCCGTTGCCTCAACTGCGCCCGGGAGTTCGAGACGGAGCAGGTCGTCCTGCTGGGCCAGACGTTCCCGGCCGAGCGCTTTTGCGAGATGTGCCGCGCCGCCGAGGAGGTCTGCGACGAGCAGCGCCGCGCCGAGGAGCGGTGGGCTCGCGTCCAGGTGCCGTCGGCCTACGACGAGTGCACGTTCGAGAACTTCGAGCCGGTGCCGAACACGCCACACGCGCTCGCCGTCTGCCGATCGTGGGCGAAGGAGTTCCGTGCCGGAACCGACCTGCGGCAGGGGCTCCTCCTCCGTGGAAACCCGGGCGCCGGTAAGACGCATCTCGCGGTGGCGATCCTGCGCGAGGTGATCTGGTGCGAGCAGAGGAAGACCGCGCTCTTCCTCAATGTGCCGGCGTGGCTGAACGCCCTGCGCGAGAGCTTCGGCGACGGCGAGCCTCCGCCGAACCCGAGTGGCTACGACGTCGTCCTCCTCGACGACCTGGGCGCCGAGGACTGGTCGAGCTGGGCACGCGACCGCATCTACAACCTCGTCAACCAGCGCGAGCAGTCGCGGCGGCTCGTGATCGTGACGACGAACCACGAATGGCGCGAGCTGGCCGAGCGCGTCGGCGGACCCACGGCGAGTCGCCTGCGGCGCCTGGCCCGCGAAGTCCATGTGGACGCGCGCGCCGATTACCGCGCACGCACCGCCGCCTGACCGCCTTCGGCGGCATACTTCTTTGACGTGCCTGCGACTGTGATCGTCGGCGCGCAGTGGGGCGACGAGGGGAAGGGCAAGATCGTCGACCTGCTCGCCCGGAACATGGACGTCGTCTGCCGCTACCAGGGCGGCCCGAACGCCGGCCACACCATCGTGGTGGGCGACGAGACGTACAAGATCCGGGCCCTGCCGAGTGGGATCGTCCGCGGCAAGCCGTGCGTGATCGGCAACGGCTGCGTCGTCGACCCCGAGGTG
>DASQCM010000084.1:0-3125 GCA_035634675.1 Gaiellaceae bacterium | reverse complement strand
GGAACGCAAGTAGGTCGAAACCTCGACCGAGCGGTCGGACGAAGAGGGAGCAATCCCGAGGCGAAGGGCCGGTTGGATGAGGTGGACGAAAGCGAAACCGACTCGGCGAATTTTTTGGTCCGGCCCCCGCAAGGGGGCCGGCCGCGTTTCGGGGAACCGAACGACCGGTGGCAGCCACCGCTATCGGTCGTGGCGGCGTGCGAGCTCGTAGAGCGCGATCGCGCCGGCGATGGCCACGTTGAGCGACTCCCCGCCGCCCGGCTGCGGGATCCAGGCGCGCTCCTCGCACCGGGCGAGGACCTCCGGAGGCAATCCCTCCCGCTCCGCGCCGAGGACGAGGACGATTTCGCCCTCCGCTTGCAGCTCCGGTAGCGGAATGCCGCCGCTCGGTACGAGGGCGACCCTCCTTCCTGTGGGCTCGTCGAACTCGCTCAGCGGCACACGGAAGACGGCTCCCATCGAGGCACGGAGCGCCTTCGGCCCGGTCGGGTCTGCACAGCCCTCGGACAATGCGACACCCGCGCCGAAGGCGTCGGCGGCGCGCAGCAGCGTCCCGACATTGCCCGGATCCGCGATCCGCCACAGCGCGAGCGTGACCGGCCGCGTCCCGCGCGGCAGATCGTCGCGCCGGTAGACCGCGATCACACGCGGCGGGTGCGCGAGCGTCGACACCTCCGCGAGGAGCGACGGCTCGACGTCCTCGCCCGCGACCAGCAGTTCGACGGGGTCGATGCCGTCTGCGAGCAGATCCTCACCCTCGACCGCGAACAGCCCGAGCTTGTCGCGCCAGCGGCGGTCACGCAGCTTGCGGACAAGCTTCAGGCGTTCGTTGTCGCGGGAGGTAATCAGGCCGGCTGGCTCTGAAGCGCGGCCTTGGCCTGCTCGGCGATCGCGCCGAACGCGACCGGGTCGCTGACCGCGAGGTCGGCGAGCACCTTCCGGTCGAGCTCGATCCCCGCCTTCGAGCACCCGTGCACGAACTGGTTGTACGAGAGCCCGTTTGCGCGGGCGGCGGCGTTGATCCGGGTGATCCAGAGCTTGCGGAACTCACGTTTCCGCACCTTCCGGTCGCGATAGGCGTAGACGAGCGAGTGCTCGACCTGCTCCTTCGCGTAGCGGTAGTGCGTGCTCTTTCGGCCCCAGTAGCCCTTGGCCTGGTCGAGGACCTTGCGGCGCTTCTTGTGTGCGGCAACAGCTCGCTTGACGCGCGGCATCGCTCAGCCCATCCCCAGCATCTTCTTGATCGCGCCGCGGTCGGCGCTTGTCGCCTGGCGATCCTTGCGGAAGCCGCGCCTACGCTTCGACGACTTCTTCTCCAGGTTGTGGCTGCGCATCGCCGGCCGGCGCAGGATCTTGCCCCCCGCCGTCACCTTGAACCGCTTCTTCGCTGCGCTCCTTGACTTCGTCTTCGGCATCTCGTTTCACTCCTGCGTTCTTCGTCGGGCCCAGCAGCATCACCATGTTGCGTCCGTCCTGGAGGGGCTGGGACTCGATCTGCCCGATCTCCTTGACGTCGTCGGCGAGCCGGAGGAGCAAGTCGCGTCCCCGCTCCGGGTGGGTTTGCTCCCGGCCCCGGAACATGATCGTGACCTTCACCTTCGCGCGCTGGTTGAGGAATCGCTCGACGTGCCCTTTCTTGGTGTTGTAGTCGTGGATGCCGATCTTCGGCCGGAGCTTGATCTCCTTCACCTGGATCTGCATCTGGTGCTTGCGTGCCTGCTTCGCCTTCTGCTCCTGCTCGTACCGGTACTTGCCGTAGTCCATGACCCTCGTGACGGGCGGGTCCGCCTCGGCCGCGACCTCGACGAGGTCGAGGTTCTTGCCGTAGGCGTACTCGCGCGCCTCGTCGGTGGTCTTGATTCCGAGCTGGTTGCTGTTCTCGTCGATCAGCCGGACGCGCGGGGCGCGAATCGCGTCGTTGATGCGAGTCGTGTCACGCGGCGCCGGGCGGGTCTGGTCGAACGGCCGGCGTCTGGGCCTCAAGTGGTGCTCACCAAGTCGGGCTTGATCCTCCTGTCTCGTTTACGCAACTGAAAAGCCGCTGACATGCAGCGGCCCGATTCTCCTAGTCTGGTCGACTCGGTTGAACCTCCGCGGTCCATGTGGCCCGGGAGGTGAGGAACGGGTCCGCCCCTGCTTTTCAGAGGTCAGAGGTTAGCAAGCTTTTCGAGCAATTCCTCGAGCGAGAGGGTCGACTGTTCGCCGCCTCGCTCGCGCACCGCGAGGCTCGCGTCGCTTTCGCGGTCGCCGTAAACGACGGTGACAGGGATCTTCTCCAGCTCGGCTGCGCGGATCCGCTTGCCGATCGTCTCCGCCGGCTCCGCGACCTCGACGCGGTACTGACCGAGGCGATGAGCGAGATCGCGGGCAGCGTCGAAATGCGCCTCGCCCACCGGCAGCACCCGCACCTGCACGGGCGCGAGCCAGAACGGCAGGTCGCCGCCGTAGTGCTCGAGCAGGATCCCAATGAAGCGCTCGAGCGAGCCGAAAAGCGCGCGATGAATGACGTACGGCATGTGCTCGCGGTTGTCGGAGCCCATGTACGTGCACCCCAGGCGCTCCGGCTGCTGCCCGTCGAGCTGGATCGTCCCCATCTGCCACGGCCGGCCGAGCGCGTCGTCCATGAAGAAGTCGATCTTCGGCCCGTAGAACGCGCCTTCGCCCTCGGCGATGCGATAGCGAAGACCGATGCGCTCGAGCGCCCGCCGCAGGACTCCCTCCGTGTGATCCCACTGCTCGTCGGTGCCGAGCTTGTTGTCCGGGCGCGTCGCCAGCTCGGCATGGGCGAGCTCGCGCACGCCGAACGCGTCGTAGAGGAAGTCGACGTAGTCGAACATCGCGTCGATCTCCTCCTGGATCTGGTCCTCCGTACAGAAGACGTGGGCATCGTCCTGGCTGAACTGGCGGGCGCGGGTCAGGCCCTGGAGGCTGCCGGTCGGCTCGTCGCGATGGAGGACGGCTGCCTCGGCGTAGCGGATCGGCAGGTCGCGGTAGCTGCGGAGTTGCGTGTTGAAGAGGAGCATGTGGCCCGGGCAGTTCATCGGCTTCAGGCCGTAGAGCGTGTCTCCGTGGTCGATCCGGAACAGTGCGTCGCCGTACTTGTCCCAATGTCCCGAGCGCTTCCA
>DASQCM010000083.1:0-8217 GCA_035634675.1 Gaiellaceae bacterium | reverse complement strand
GGCATGAACCTCGCCGCGATCACGGCGATCGACGCCGGCAGCAAGCTCACCGTGGTCAAGGTCGGCACCGCCGGCGACGACTACTGCCTCCAGAGCACCGTGGGCGGGTACGACGCCCGCTACATCGGGCCTGCCGGCAGTGCGGGCTCCCTTGGAGCCCCGGACCTGAGCGGCCCTGTGCTCGGTACCTGTCCGTAAGTCGGCTGAACTCTCAGCCTCCCTCCGAGGGCGCGGGCAACCGCGCCCTCTTCTTTGTTCAGAAATGTCCTCAAACGAGTGATAAACCGGTGCCAACGGGAGCCGACAACAGCCCCGTAGCCAGTCTCTCCTTTCGGCGGCAGGGTCAGATGTAGCGAAGGTGGCGAAAGCCACCTTCGCTACCTGACGTTCGTGTTGTTCCTGCGAGGCGCAGGCGGCGACGCGCTGTGTGCTTACCCAAGAGGCGAGCGTGCCCGTCGCCTGGGCGAGCGCCCTTACGCCTGACACGACTTCGGATTAGCTCCGCAGCTCCCAGCCGTCCGCGGCGTAGGCGTGGCATAGGTCCGTTCCTATTCGCCGTCCGAGGTCGTCGTAGATGGCGGCGATCAGCCTGCCTCGCGCAAGCGCGCAGATGCGGGTGAGATTGTTCGGATTGCCGCTGTCCGGCGCCAGTAGTCGCGTGTTGGCGCGGTAGCCCCAGGCGTCCCCTTGCGACGAGAGCGTCTGTGCCTGCGAGCGACAAAAGCGGATCGCGCCGACGCCGGACACGACGAGGTTCGCGTCGGCGCCGAAGGGCTGGACCGCGCACCGGGTCACCACCAGGTGAGGCTGGGGCGGCGACGACTGCGCGCGAGCGAACCTTCGGCCGAGCATGACTCCCCCGGCGGTCGCAGGAGCGGCGACTGCGAGGGCAACGAGGAGCGACACCCCCACCCGCCAGAGCCGGGTCCGCTGCTTGTGCCGTGCCGGAGGCGGCGGAACCTGGCGAGCGCCGGGAGTCGTCCACGCCGGCAGGTATCTCCTCCGCTTGGTCGGCTCGGGATCTGCCGTCAGCGCTGCTCCCAACGCGTCCACGAACGCGGTCGCGGTCGGATGTCGACGCTCCGGCTCATCGGCAAGCACACGGTCGAACACTGATTCCACCGGCGCTTCCAGCTCGCGGCGGTGCGTCGCGGGCAGCTTCCCCGTCAGGAGCTGGTAAGCCACGACACCCAGTGCGAACCGATCGCTGGCCGCTGTGGCGCCACGGCCGTCCACCTGCTCCGGCGCGAGATAGCCCGCCGTGCCCACGACCTCGCCCTGCGCCGTGAGCGTCGTCTCTCCGTCCCGCCGAGAGACGCCGAAGTCCGCGACGCTGACGTTCTCGTCCGCGTCGAGGAGCAGGTTCGAGGGCTTGACGTCGCGATGCACGACGTTCGCAGCGTGGGCGTGATCGAGCGCATCCGCGATCTGCCCGAGCCATCGCATCGTCTTCGACCGGGGCGGGATGCCGTTCTCCCCGAGTCGGTCCGCGAGGCTGCCGTTCGGCATGTACTCGAAGACGACATAGGGCCGGTGCTGCCACTCGTCCGCTTCGTAGGCCGTGACGACGTGCGGATGCGTCCCGAGCCGGCCCGCGAGCGCCGCCTCGCGCGCGAATCGCTCGCGCATGACCGCGTCGCCGGCGAGCTCCTGCGCCAGGATCTTGACGGCCACGTGCCGGCACAGCACGGGATCCCAGGCGAGGAACACCGCCCCCATCCCGCCGCGACCCAGCAGCCGCACGGACTCGAACCGCGGCGGCAGCAACGCCCCTGTCAAACCGTCATCGGGATCCAGGGAGGACACGGCGACCGCAAGGGTACGGCAACTGGCTCCTTAGGATTGCGCGATGCCCTTCACGCTCACGAACATCAAGCAAGATCTCGACGACATCGGCCAAGCATTCGACGGCCCGCCGGATCTGGAGTTCCGCGCTGCAACCAAGGCGCTCGAGCTCGAGAACTCCGCACTCAGTTACCAGCGCGTCCCGCCGGGCTACCGCTTTCCCTACGGCCACACACACGCGACGCAGGAGGAGGTGTACGTCGTCCTGCGGGGGAGCGGACGGATGAAGCTCAACGACGAGATCGTCGAGCTCGAGGAATGGGACGCCGTCCGCGTGCCGCCCGGTATGTGGCGGGGCTACGAGGCCGGGCCGGACGGCCTCGAGATCCTCGTCATCGGCGCGCCGAATCTCGGTGACGATCCACGCGGAGACGTCGACGGCGAGCGCGGCTGGTGGGCTGACTAGCCCTCGAGTGCGTCCGCGCCGGCGACGATCTCGAGGATCTCCTGCGTGATCTCCGCCTGGCGCGCCCGGTTCAAGGAGAGCGTGAGGTCGTCGATCAGCTCGCCCGCGTTCTTCGAAGCGTTCCGCATCGCGGTCATCTGCGAGGCGAGGAAGGCGGCTGCCGACTCGAGCAGCGCGCGATAGATCTCCGTCTCGAGGTAGACGGGCAGGAGCCGCTCGAGAATCTGCTCCGGCTCAGGCTCGTAGATGAAGTCCGCGCTCGGGCCTTCGCGCTCCTCCTCTTCGGAGGAGAGCACCTCCTCGCGGATCGGCAGAAGATCGGTGGTCGTCACCCGCTGCACGATGACCGACTCGAAGCGGTTGTAGACGAGGACGACGCGGTCCACCTCCTCGTTCTCGTACAGCTCGGCGAGCCGGTGACCGACGGCCTGCGCGTCCTGGTAGCCCGGCTTGTCGGAGAAGCCCGCCCACTCGCCCGTGATCTCGTAGCGGCGGAAGCGCAGCGTCGAGGCGCCCTTGCGCCCGACGACGAGCCACGCCACTTCCTGGCCGTTCGAGCGTGCCTGCCGCTCGAGCTCGAACGCGCGCCGCAACACCTGGCCGTTGAACGGTCCCGCGAGGCCGCGGTCCCCGGTAATGACCACGATCGCCACGCGCCGCACCTCGTCGCGCTGCTGGAGCAACGCGAGGTTCCGGAAGGACGAGGCGGCCCGGGCGGTGCCGACCATCAGCTCCTGCATCCGATCGGCGTACGGACGCATCTCCTCGATCCGCGTCTGCGCGCGTCGCAGCCGTGCGCCGGCGACCAGCTCGAGCGCCCTCGTGATCTTGCGCGTGTTGCGGACGGACGAGATCCGTCGCCGGAGGTCCTGGAGCGACGCCACCTAGGTGAGGCCGCTCTCTTCCTCGACGTTGAAGGAGTTCTTGAACTTCTCGATCTCGCCGGTGAGCTTCTCCGCGACGTCGTCGGGCAGGTCGCCCGTCTCGCGGATCGTCGTGTAGATCGTCTCCTCGGCGCGGAGGTGCTCGCGTAGCTCGTCCTGGAACCGCGAAACCTGCGGCGTCGGGATGTCGTCGAGGAAGCCCTCGTTGCCGGCGTAGATCGCCCCAACCTGCTCCTCCATCGGCCACGGCTGGTACTGCGGCTGGTTGAGCGTCGCGACCATCTTCTCGCCGCGCGTAAGCGCCTGCTGAGTCGTGCGGTCGAGCTCGGAGCCGAACTGGGCAAACGCCTCGAGCTCGCGGTACTGGGCGAGGTCGAGCCGCAGGCGTCCGGCGACCTTCTTCATCGCCTTCGTCTGCGCCGACGCACCGACGCGCGACACCGAGATGCCGACGTTCACCGCGGGTCGGACACCGGAGAAGAAGAGCTCCGACTGGAGATAGATCTGCCCGTCGGTGATCGAGATGACGTTCGTCGGGATGTACGCGGACACGTCGCCGGCCTGCGTCTCGATGATCGGCAGCGCCGTGAGCGAGCCGCCGCCCTCCTCGTCGTTGAGCTTGCACGCGCGTTCGAGCAGCCGCGAGTGGAGGTAGAAGACGTCGCCCGGGAACGCCTCGCGGCCCGGTGGGCGGCGCAGCAGCAGCGAGAGCTGGCGGTACGCGTCGGCCTGCTTCGAGAGGTCGTCGTACAGGACGAGCGCATGCTCGCCCTTGTACAGGAAGTACTCGCCCATCGCGCAGCCCGCGAACGGCGCCATCCACTTGATCGGCGCGGCCTCGTGCGCGGCGGCGGAGATGATGGTCGTGTAGTCCATCGCCCCCTCCTCGCGCAAGCGCTCGTAGATGCCGGCGACGGTCGAGGCCTTCTGGCCGATCGCGACGTAGATGCACTTCACGTCCTGGTCGCGCTGGTTGAGGATCGTGTCGATCAGGATCGCCGTCTTCCCGGTCGAACGGTCGCCGATGATGAGCTCGCGCTGGCCACGGCCGACGTTCGTCATCGTGTCGATCGCCTTGATGCCGGTCTGAAGCGGCTCCTTCACCGGCTGGCGGGCGATCACGCCGGGCGCCTTGAACTCGAGCGGCCGCGACTCCTTGGCGTCGATCGCGCCCTTTCCGTCGAGCGGGTTGCCGAGCGGGTCGACGACGCGGCCGAGCAGCGCCTCGCCGACCGGGACGCTCGCGACGCGCCCGGTGCGCCGCACCGGCTCGCCCTCGCTGATGTGCTCCCACTCCCCGAACAGCGCGACGCCGACGTCGTCCTCCTCGAGGTTGAACGCGAGGCCGGTGACGCCGTGCTCGAACTCGAGCATCTCCAGCGAGCCCGCATTCTCGAGGCCGTAGACCCGCGCGATTCCGTCGCCGATCTGGAGGACGGTGCCGACCTCGGCCAGGTCGGTTTCGACGTCGTACTGCTCGATCCGCTCGCGGAGGATCGACGTGATCTCTTCGGGACGCAGCTTCAAGTCTTCTCAGCTCCTCATGTCTTCACGAGTTCGTGTCTCAGTCGTTCCAGTCTCCCGCGCACGCTCGCGTCGACGCGCAGCGTGCCCGCCTGGAGGACGATGCCGCCGACGAGGTCCGGGTCGACGCTACGCGTCGCTTCGACCTTTCGGCCGGCAGCCTCCTCGATCTGCTTCAGGATCGCCTCCGCCTCGGAGTCCGTCAGCTCGCGCGCGGTCGTCAGCTCCACGGTCAGCCGCCGCTCCTCGCGCGCCATCAGCCGCTCGAATTCCTTAGCGATGTCCTCGAGTTCGCCCGCGCGGCCCTTCTCCGCGACGACCTGGAGGAAGTGCGTGAACACCGGCTCGTCGTCGCCGGCGAGGTCGGCGAGGATCGCGGACTTCGCGCTCGACTCGAGCTGTGGGTTGCGGAGGACGGCTCGCAGCTCCGGCGACTCGGCCATCGCGGCGGCGAAGTCGGTGAACGCCTCGTGCACCTGCTCGAGACGGCCCGCGTCCTTGGCGGCGCCGAAGAGGGCCTCGGCGTAGATGCGCTGAGCCACAGCCATGCGGGTTAGGCCGACTCCTCCAGGCGCGAGAAGTCGAGCCCAGCGATGGCCTCCTCGATCAGCTCCTGGTCGCGCTCGGAGTCGAGTGTGCGGCCGACGACCCGCGAGGCGGCCTCGAGCGTGAGATCGGCGACCTCGGAGCGGATCTGCTCGAGGGCCCGCGCCGTCTCGGCCGCGATCTCCTTCCGCGTCTCCTCGAGGCGCCGCTGGCGCTCGGCTTCCGTCTCCTCGCGCATTCGCTGCTCCATCGCCTCGCGCGTCTTGCGCGCCTCCGCGAGGATCGCCTCGGACTGGCTGCGCGCCTCGCCGATCAGCTTGCGGTTCTGCTCGAGCAGCTCCTGCGCCTCGTCGCGCGCCTTCTCCGCCGTCTCGATCGAGTCCTCGATCGCCTGCTGGCGGGTGTCGATCAGCCGCTGGATCGGCCCGAACGCGTAGCGCTTGAGCACCCAGAGCGCGATCAGGAAGCAGACGATCGTCCAGATCGCCAGCCCCGGGGTGACCGAGATGAGTGGGTTGGCGCCGACGATCACTTGACGAGCACGTATGCCAGGATCGAGCCGAGCAGGCCGTAGAACACGACGGCCTCGGTCAGCGCGAAGCCGAGCCACTGGATGCCCTGGAGCTCACTCCGGAGCTCCGGCTGGCGGGCGACGGACTGGATCATCGAGCCGAAGATGATCCCGATGCCGACGCCGGCGCCGGCCGCGCCGAGCCCGACGCCGAGAGCGAGGCCGATCGCCTTTCCGGCCTTCGTTACGTCGCCGGTAGTCGCGGCGAGGATGTAGCCGATCATTCTCGTTTCCTCCTTAGTGCTCCGGCTCGATGGCCGAGCCGATGTAGATGGCGGACAGAGCGGCAAAGATGAACGCCTGGATCCCGACCACGATGACCACCTCGAAGATGTAGAAGAGCGTCGCGGGGATGATGACGATCGGGACGAGGACGAACGACTCGAAGATGAAGATCAACCCAAGGAAGGTCAGGATCAGGATGTGGCCCGCGAGCATGTTCGCGAAAAGCCGGACGCTCAGCGAGATCAGCCGCATGAACTGACCCAATACCTCGAGCGGCACGATCAGGAACAGCAGCGCCTTCGGCGCCTCCGGAATCCAGCTCCTGAAGTAGCGGCGCGGGCCGTTCCAGCGGATCCCCTCGTAGTGCGTGAACACGAACGTGAGCAACGCGAGCGCCAGCGTCACGGAGAGCGACGACGTCGCCGCGTAGATCCCCCACACCGGGAACCCGTGGTAGGTCTCTCCCGTGAGCGGCAGCGGGATGAATCCGAGCAGGTTGACCGTGAAGATGAAGAGCAGGAGCGTGGCCACGTAGGGGAACCAGCGGCCGATCGCCTTGCTCGGTAGTCCCTGCTGCGCTATCTGGGTCTGGGCCACGTCGTAGAGGGCCTCGCCGACCGTCTGGCGGCGGCCGGGGAGCAGCGCGAGCCGGCTCTTCATCGTGAAGATGCCGAGCGCGATCGTGCACAGCGTCCCGAGGAACAGGTAGACAACCGCCTTCGTGATCGAGAGGTTGAGCGGGCCGATGTGGATCGGGATCCACTCGTGCTGCTCGAACTCCGTGGTCGGGTCGAAGTTGCCGCGAGCGAATGCCGCCTGCGGCGCAAGCAGCGCGAACGCCGCGAAGACGAGGAGGATGCGGACCCGCGTCAAGCCGACGGCGCGCCGAAGTAGGAGACGAGCGACAGCCCCAGTTCGAACGTGTACGCGAGCCCGTACGTCAGGACGGCGACGAGGGCGACGTCGCGGTCGGCGGCGAGCGCCGCGAAGAGGATGACGAGGATCGTGATCAGCTTGAAGAAGAGCCCGAACGCCTGCATGGCGGAGCCTGCGTGACGCACCCGCGCGAGCACGAGGTCGAGCGCGTGCAGGCCGAGCCACAGCACCGCGGCCAGTCCCCAGCCGACGATGCTCCAGCCGAGCAGGGCCACGACGGGAAGGAGCAGGAGCAGCACGAGCGTTCCGCCGGCCGCCGGAAGCACGTGATTCGGCTCGGCGCGAGGCGTCGAGAAGAGATGGCCGAGCATCAGCTCACGTGCCCGTAGCGCGTATAGACGGCGAAGATCCCGCCCAGGATGCCGACCACGGCCCCACACAGAGCGCCGATGGCTCCCGAGCCGCCGGCCCAGCCGATGAGAGCGCCGATCCCGACGCAGGCCGCGAGCACGGCGAGAAGAACGCCGCCGGCTCCAGCGGCGCTGAACTGCGACGACGTGGTCCCCTGCATCCGGGGCGAGAATAGCAGCGTCGGAAGGGGTACTTTGTGACACCCGAAACCCGCATGGCAAAACGACCTCGCCTCTTGTTAGTTCACGGTTCCGTCGTCAACGCGGAGCTGACCTGGAGCGCCCAGAAAACGCTCGCGGACCGGTTCGAGATCGTGGCGCCGAACCGGCGCGGCTTCCCTCCCGGTCCCGACGTCGAGAGTGTCGATTTCGAGGACGAGGCGGTCTGGCTCCAGCCGTTTCTGGAGCCCGGGAGCCACGTCGTCGGGCACTCGTCCGGCGGCGTGATCGCCCTGCTCGCGGTGGCGAAGCAGCCGGAAAGCGTCCGGTCGCTGACCGTGATCGAGCCGCCGGCGCTCGGAGTGGCACGCGGCCGTCCGGCGGTGGACGAGTTCGTCGAGCGGAGCGAGGAGCACTGGACGAACGGCCCGCGCGACCCGGCCGAGTTCCTGGGAGGCTTCCTCGGGCTCGTCGGCTCGTCGATCCCGCCCGGGAACTTCTCCCCGGAGCTGCTGCAGGGCGCGAGGACGCTGATGGTCGAGCGCTCGCCGGCGGAGGCCGTGATTCCGCTCGACGAGCTAGCGCGAGCCCCGTTCCCGAAGCTCGTCATCTCGGGCGGCCACAGCGCCGCGTTCGAGGCGGTCTGTGACGTGCTCGAGGAGCGGCTGGGCGCGGAGCGTGCCGTCCTCCCCGGCGCGGGCCACTCGGTACAGCGCCTCGGCGAGCCGTTCAACGAGCTGCTGACAACCTTCGTCGAGCGCGCCGAAACCG
>DASQCM010000082.1:0-3282 GCA_035634675.1 Gaiellaceae bacterium | reverse complement strand
GAGAACGCCTGGGTCGGCCGCTCCAACGGCTACTAGCGGTTACGTCTTCATGCGCCCGAGTTGTCGACGATCTGCGCGATCTCGACAAACTCGATCGTCGGCGCGACCCGTTACAGACCGGTCACCATTTCCCGCACTTCGTCGGAGAAGAACTCGTTTGCGGCCTCCGTCGAGTCCCAGACGTAGAAGTTGTTCGCGCGCGCCTCGGTCTCGTCGAAGGTGAAGAACCTGAAGCGAATGCCCGGCATGCCCTCGAACGTCGCGCGCTCCTTCTCGGCAATGCCGGTCACGCGGGCACGATCGAACGATCCGTCGTACTGGAAACTCACGTTGACTCCGATCACGGCTCCTCCTTGATCCTCGTCCGCGGCGCTGCCACGGTTTCGGGGGATCTTGGTTCGCACGCAGCTCACCGTCAATGATCCGCGGCGCCGTTTGTCCGCGAGCCAAACGGGTGGGCGGCCGTTGCGGGCCGCCCACCGTTTCGCAGGAGGGACTCTCTAGGAGGAAGGCGAGGCCGGCTGCACGCCGAGGGTGACCGAGACGTGCTTGGTCGACCCGTCTCGCTTGACGGTGACCTGCACCGTCTCGTTGGCCTTCGCGCCGGATACCGCCGCGGTGATGTCGTCGGCGGACGTGATCGGCGTGCCGTCGAAGGAGGTGATCACGTCACCCGCCTTCAGTCCGGCCTTGGCGGCGGGGCCGCCTTTGACGACCTGGGTGATCTTGGCGCCACCCGTCGCGTCCTCGATCCGGATGCCCATGTACGCGTGCTGCACCTTGCCGCCGGCGATCAGCGTCTGGGCGACGGCCTTGGACTTGTCGATCGGGACGGCGAAGCCGATGCCGGCGTTGTCGTTCGTGTCGCTCTCGATCTGGTCGTTGATGCCGATCACCGTGTTGGTCGCGGCGTCGATCAGCGGGCCGCCGGAATTGCCGTGGTTGATGGCGGCGTCGGTCTGGATCGCGCCGGTGATCGAGAACTGATTCGGGGCTGTGATCGTCCGGTTCGTGGCGCTGACGATCCCGGCGGTCATCGTCTCGGCCAGGCCGAACGGGCTGCCGATGGCGACGACGCTGTCACCCGGCTGCACGTTCCCCGAGTTGCCGAGCGTGAGGGGATGGAGCTTGGACGCCGACACGTCCACATGGATGACGGCGGTGTCGGTCGACTTGTCGCTGCCGACGAGTGTCGCCTTCGTGCTCGAGCCGTCCTGCCAGTGGACCGTGATCGAGTTGGCGTTGTCGACCACGTGCTCGGCCGTCATGATGTTGCCCTTCGTGTCGATCACGAAGCCGGTTCCCTCGGCCTCCGACTGCTGCTTGCCCTGCGGCTGGCCGAACGGGAAACCCTGCGAGCCGCCGCCCGACGTCGACTGGACGGTGATGTCGACGACGGCCGGGGCGTCCTGCTGGTACAGCTGCGAGAGCGAGTCGGTGGTCGAGGTGGAGGACGCGGGCTGAGCCGGCACGACCACCGTCGACGGGGTCGACGTGGACGAGCCGCCGTGGTTGGCCAGCGCGTATGCGCCGGCGCCGGCGCCGACCCCGATCACGGCGGCAGCCGCGATGGGGAGGAGGCGCCGCAGACGTGGGCTGGCGGGGCGGGGGTTCATTTCGTGAGGTCTCCTTGCATCGTTTCACGCCAGAGTGCCCGCAATCCCTAGGACAAGGGTGAGAGAGTCGTGAGGTTTCCGTAAGAGCCCGGGCGGGGCGAACGAAGTCCGACTAGCTGTCCTGGTTGCTTCTGTCCCGCCCCCACGCGGCCCACACCCACCAGATGGTGACGAGGATCAGAAGGGCGAGCGGGAGCGCCCAGCTGAGGATGGCGCCCTCGAGGAAAGAGGCGGTCAGGTCCATGAGAGCTCCTCAGGTTGGGGCTCGGCCTCGAGCCAGAGGTAGAACGCGGCAAGTGCCGCGACGAAGTAGGTGAGGGACCCCGGCACCCACATCACACCCGCGGCTATCTGCTGGTCGGTCATGGACGGGTACGCAGAGTAAATGGGCTCAGGTGCGAATGCGAGCACGACGGCGAGGATCCAGCTCGGGATCATCGCCGCGGTGAACCAGACCGTGCGATGGAGATGGTCGATTCGGGCGCGCACGGGCGGCGCGTCCAGCAGCGCGCCCCAGAACACGAGCGCGGGAACGACGAAGCACACGTGCTCGAGGACGTGGATCCACTCGTTCTGGGCGGCGGCGTCATAGAGTTGGGGAACGTGCCAGACGGCGACCATCGCCGACTGCACTGCGAGCGCGACCCACGGGCGGACGAAGAAGCCGGCGCCTCGCCGGAACGACGGCGAGCGCGAGAGCGTCCCACCCACCGCTCGCCGCGCCGCCAGCGGGAACGGCAGCCAGATGCGCGGCCACGGACGGCCGAGCACGACGAGCGGCGGCACCACCGTCATGAGCACGATGTGCTGCGACATGTGCACCGAAAGCCAGGTGTCGGCCCAGTCGTCGAACGGCCGCTCGAGTACGACGAAGGCGAGCGCGACGCCGCTGTAGAAGCTCAGCTCGCGCCAGACGCGCACCTTCCCTCGCCGCCCCAGGGCGTAGAGCGCAGCCGCCGTCCCGCACACGACGAGGGGCAGCGGATCCATCTCAGATCAGGTAGAGGACGACCCAGGTGACGACCGCGATCGCCGCGAGGAACGTCCAGTAGAAGCTGAGCGCGACGAGCTCGGCCCGGACGAGGGAGAGCGGGTCGCGGATGTCGTGCCCGGTCCGATGCGGGTCACCCGACGCGTGACCGGGCGGCGGCGGGCCGTCGGTCTTGCGGTAGCGGAACGACGTCGCGAGGGTCATCTCGAGCCAGAGCATCGTCCCCAGCACGAAGAGGAAGAGGAACGCCGTCCAGCCGAAGTAGACGCTCGCGAAGCCGCCGTCGGCGGGCCCGAAGCCCTGGCTCGTCCACGCGATCGCCTGAAGCACGAGGCCGGCGACGCCGAAGAGCAGCGCGACGAGTCCCTCCACACGCCAGCGGTCGCGGCGCAGTGCGCGATGGTCGTTCAGCCCCACGCGCACGAGCAGGGCGCTCGCCGCGTAGCACGCGACGACTGCGGTGCCCCAGCCGATCGAGGCGTCGATGCCCTTCGGCTTCCACATCCCTCCGTTGTTCAGCGAGCGGAGGTAGAAGTAGGCGAAGAGGAAGGCGACAAAGAAGAATGCGGTCGCGCCGGCGAGCAGGTAGCTCGCGGAGATGAGGTTGCGGCCGAGCAGCTCGGGCGGCTCCTGCTCGACCACCTCGTAGCCGGTGCTCTCGTATGCCAGCGGCTC
>DASQCM010000081.1:0-5399 GCA_035634675.1 Gaiellaceae bacterium | reverse complement strand
GGGAGCGCCGAACTTCTTGTCGAGCACGACGTAGCGCCCCTTCGGGCCAAGGGTGACCTTGACCGCGTCGGCGAGGATGTTCACGCCGCGCTCGAGCGAGCGCCGCGCATCCTCGTTGAACTTCAGCTCCTTGTGAGCCATTTTCTCTTCTGACCTCCGTGTGTTGCGTTAACGCCGTTGTCTTTAGACCGTGGCGCCGGCCGGCTCACGATCGCCCGTGACCTTGGCGAGCACGTCCGACTCGCGCAGGATCAGCAGTTCGTCGGTGCCAACCTTGATCTCGGTCCCGCCGTACTTGGAGAAGACGATCTCGTCGCCCTCGTCCAGGTCCATCGGGACGAACTTTCCGTTGTCGTCCCGGGAACCGGGACCGACTGCGAGGACACGGCCGCGCTGCGGCTTCTCCTTCGCCGTATCCGGAAGCACGATGCCGCTCGCCGTCGACTCTTCCTCTTCGAGGACCTCGACGATGAGGCGGTCACCAAGCGGCTTCAGGTTCATTCAGAGCCTCCTGACTGCTCTCAGTGACAGTTCCTGGCACTCTACCGTCCCGAGTGCCGAGGGCATTGTATGGCTGGCACTCAAGCCGCGCAAGTGCCAACTGGTAGAACCGCCCCGTGCAGCGTGAGTTCTCGGCCGGCGGTGTGCTCGTGCGGACGATTCGGGGGCGTCCGATGCTCGCCGCGATCCGGCCGCGCGGCAAGGACCGCGTCTGGGCGCTGCCGAAGGGACGGATCGACGACGGCGAGTCGGCCGCCGAGACCGCCATGCGGGAGGTGCGCGAGGAGACGGGGGTCGAGGGAAAGCTCGTCGAGAAGCTCGGGGACATCCGCTACGTCTACAGAGCCAGTTGGGAAGGGGGATCAGGCGAGCGGATCTTCAAGGTCGTGAGCTTCTTCCTCCTGCGCGCCGGCCGCGGCAGGATCGGCGCGATCGAGGAGGAGATGCGGATCGAGGTCGCGGAGGCCCGTTGGCTCCCGCTCGAGGAGGCGCCGACGCTCCTGTCCTACGGCGGCGAGCGCGAGATGGCGGCGAAGGCACGGGAGAGGATTGCGGGGTCTTGAACGAGCATCTCAACATCGGCGAGCTCCTGGCAGCCGCGGCTGCGAAGGTGGAGCCGCCCGTCTGGTGCTACTTCGAAGGCGGGGCCGGAGACGAGGTGACGCTCGAGGAGAACGTCGCCGCCTTCAGGCGATGGCAGCTACGGCCGCGGATGCTCGTCGACGTCGGCGACGTGCAGCTGGAGACGACCTTGCTCGGCACGCCGGTGTCGCTGCCGCTCGGCGTCGCGCCCTTCGCCCTGCAGCGGCTGCTCGATCCCGAAGCGGAGCGTGCGACCGCTCACGCCGCGGCGGCGGCCGGGGCGCTCATGACCGTGCCGACGCTGACCTCGTTCCGGCATGCCGAGCTGGCCGAGGCCAGCGACGGGCCGCGCTGGCTCCAGCTCTACGTCCAGCGCGACCGTGGTCGGACGCTCGACCAGCTCGCGGAGGCGCGGGCGGCCGGCTACGGCGCCGTCGTGCTCACGGTCGACCTGCCCCTCGTGGGCCGCCGCGAGCGCGACCTGCGCCTCGGATTCGCGGTTCCTCCCGAGCTGCCGGCCCACTACGGCACCCTCCTCGACGTCGATCCGACGGTCACGTGGACAGACCTCGAGTGGATTCGCTCTGCGACCGGGCTCCCGCTCGTGCTGAAAGGAATCGTGACGAGCGAGGACACCGTCCTCGCCGTCGAGCACGGAGTCGACGCGGTCTGGGTTTCGAATCACGGCGGACGCCAGCTGGACGGTGTCGCCGCGTCGATCGACGCGTTGCCCGAGGTGGTCGAGGCGGCCGGCGGCGATTGCGAGGTGTACGTCGACGGCGGCTTCCGGCGCGGCGCGGACGTCGTCAAGGCCCTGGCCCTCGGCGCCAGGGCGGCGTTCGTCGCCCGGCCGGTCGCCGCGGGGCTTGCGGTCGGCGGCGAGCAGGGTGTCGCCCGCGTGCTCGAGCTGTTCCACGACGAGATCGGCCTCGCACTCGGTCTCCTCGGTTGCACGCGTCCGGACGAGGTCGCGCGTGGCCACATTCAGCGGGCGCTCTCGTAGACTCCCGCCCACGGTGTACGCCCTCAACTTCTACTCGCCGCTCGTCGCGGACCAGCTCCGTTCCGGACGCAAGTCGGCGACTATCCGGCTCGGCGACAAGGCCGGCAAGTACAAGAAGGGCATGGTTGTCCGGGTGTTGTGCGGCGTCCGCTTCAGCCCGCGCGAACACGTCTTCGACGCGGTGATCGACAAGGTCGAGGTGAAGACGCTCGGCGAGCTGTCCCCGCGGGAGATCGAGCACGACAACCCGGAGATCCGCCGCACCGAGGAGATGGCGAGCTTCCTCGGCCAGCTCTACAACCGCGAGGTGGGGGCGGACGACCTCGTGACGGTGATCCGCTTCTCCCAGGTCATGACCGGGCCGGTCGTGCCGGGGTTCCGCGAGGACGCCTTCTAGGAGGACTTGGCGCGGCGGATCTTCGAGCCGAACAGCTCGTCCGGGCGGACCGGCTCGCCGCACTCCTCACAGTCGACGACGGCGAGCGACGAGAACGGCGCGCCGCAGCCTTTGCAGCGCCGCAGCATCTCGCCGCCGCACTGCGGGCAGGTGTCGGGAACCTCTGCCTCGAACTCCTCGAACCAGCGGCGCGCCGCGCCGCAGCCGAGACAGAATGCGACCCAGTCGCCAAGGACCTTCCGACGCTCTTCCCTAAGCCAATCCGACGCCTTGCCCACGCGCTGACGATAGCCGCCGTCGTTGCGGCGATCGCAGCCTGTGGCGCCGACGCGCGCTACAACTCGACGCGCGGCGCCCGGCTCGTCAAGTTCACCCTCCACAGCCGGTTGACACGACGCAACCTGCACGAGGTCCTCGTCGTGCCCCGACGGCATGGCAACTGGATGCTCGTGCTCATGCACGGCAAGGGCGGAAGCCCGTCGCAATTCCTGAGCCAGCCCTTCTTCGACACCCTCGCCAAGCTCGGAAAGCGTGCTCCCGACGTCCTGCTGCTCGACGGCGGCGACGACAGCTACTGGCACAACCGCGACGACGGCCGCTGGGGATCCATGGTCATGCGCGAAGGAATCCCGGGTGGGCTGCAGCTCACGCACGCACGGCGAGTGGCAATCGGCGGGATCTCGATGGGAGGGTACGGCGCATTCCTCCTCGGCTCCCGCAACGCGCGCGCATTTTGTGCTGTCGGCGCTCAGTCGCCCGCGCTCTGGCTCAGCGCCGGAGAGACGGCCCCGGGCGCGTTCGACGATGCGCAGGACTACGAGCGCAACAACGTCTTCAGGCTCCGCCCGCCGCATCCGCTCTGGATCGATCTCGGAGCGAGCGATCCGTTCCGGACTGCCGCGCTGACGTACGCGCGGAGAGCCCACGTCCACGCCCACCTCGAGCCGGGCGGCCACGACACCGCGCTCTGGGACTCCTTCACACCGAAGTTCCTACGCTTCTTCGCAGGTGCCTGCGCCTGATCCGAAGATCGAGCTGCACGTCCATCTCGAGGGGACGGTGCGGCCGGACACGCTGCGCGCGATCGCGAAGCGGAACGACTACGCGCTGCCCGACGACCTGGAGTCGAGCTACGAGTTCCGCGACTTCGCCCACTTCCTCGAGGCCTTCGTGCTCACGACGGGCGCACTCCAGCACTACGAGGACTTCCGCGACCTCGTCGTCGCGTACGCAGGCGAGGCGAAGGACCACGGAGCTGTCTACATCGAGGCGATCTTCGCCCCGCGGATCCTGCACGGGCTCGACACCGACGAGGTCTTCTCCGGCTACTGCGACGGCGCCCAGGAGGCCCGCGAGCTGCATGGGGTCGAGGTGCGGCTGACGCCCGACATTCCGCGCGTCTACACGCTCGAGGACGCAATGACGACGGCGCGATATGCCGTGAAGTACGGGGATCGCGGCGTCGTCGGGATCGGCCTCGGCGGGCCAGAGGAGGGCCACCCGCCGGAGCCGTACGCGGAGGCGTTCGCGCTCGCACGCGAAGGCGGCCTCGCCTCCGTCCCTCACGCGGGAGAGTCGGCCGGCGCGGAGTCGGTGCGCGGCGCTCTCGAGACTCTCGGTGCCGACCGAATCCGGCACGGCGTCCGGGCAATCGAGGACTCGGGGCTGGTCGCCGAGCTCGCCGGGCGCGGCACCGTGCTCGACGTCTGCCCGATCTCCAACCTCCGGCTCGGCATCGTCCGCTCGCTCGAGGAGCATCCGCTGCCCCAGCTCGTCGCCGCCGGAATCCGTTGCTCGATCTCGACCGACGACCCAGCCATCTTCGACACCGACCTGACCCGCGACTACGAGGCTGCCGCCTCGCTCGGCGTCTCACCGAGAGCCGCGTACGAGGCAGGTCTCGCCGGAGCGCTCTGCGACGCACAAACGCGCGAACACCTGCGTCGGATCGGCGACTCCCACGACTGGGCCGATCGCTAGGGTTCGGCACGATGGCGATCGCAAGAGAGGCAGAGCCCGTCGGGTCTCTCCACGAGGTGCGCGAGGCGGGCCTCGACCGCGAGGACCTGCTCGGCGCCTACCGCAACATGCTGATCACCCGCGGCATCGAGGAGCGGGGGCACATCCTCTACCGCCAGGGCAAGATTCCCGGCTCGTTCTACACCGGCCGCGGCAACGAAGCGGCCGCCGTCGGCGTCGCGACCGCGATGCGGCCGGAGGACGTCGGCACGCCGCTCCACCGCGACATGGGCGTCCACATCGTGCGAGGCGTCGAGCCGTGGCGGATCTTCGCCCAGTACATGGGCCGGCAGGACGGGCCGACGCACGGCAAGGACGGCAACGTCCACATGGCGGACGCGCAGCTGGGCCTGATCGCGATGGTCAGCCACCTGCCCGCGATGCTGCCGGTCGCCACCGGCTGCGCCCTCACCTTCCGGATCCGCGAGGAGGCTCGCGTCGCCGTCGGCTGGTTCGGCGAGGGAGCCTCGGCGCGCGGCGACGCGCACGAGTCGATGATCTTCGCCGGCACGCGCAAGCTTCCGATCGTGTTCATCTGCGACAACAACCAGTTCGCGTACTCGACCCCGTCCTACCTCGAGTTCGCCACCGAGCACGTCGCCGACCGCGCCGAGGCCTACGGCTTCGAGGGAGTCGTCGTCGACGGAACCGACGTCCTTGCCGTCTACCGCGAGGCGAAGCGCGCGATCGACAAGGCGCGCGCCGGCGGTGGGCCGACCCTGCTCGAGTGCCTGACGCTCCGGATGGAGGGCCACGCCGTCCACGACGACGCGTTCTACGTGCCGAAGCCGATGCTCGAGCAGTGGGCCGCGTCGGACCCGATCGAGCGGTTCCGCTCGTGGCTACGCGACAACGCCGAGCTGACCGACGAGGAGGAGGACGAGATCGCGGCTGGCG
>DASQCM010000080.1:0-9696 GCA_035634675.1 Gaiellaceae bacterium | reverse complement strand
GCTCGGGGTGCTGCTCGTTGACCCAGAGCTCGCCGCGAAGCGCGCTGGCGCGCCAGTTGACGCGCCTGATGCGGTCGCCCGGCTGCCAGGCGCGGAGATCGGCGAACTCGATCCCTTCGCCGCGCACGCGCGAGACCTGGTTGCCGGCGAAGACCTGCGTCTCGAGCGGCGCCACGAGGGAGCGGAGCGTCTCCTCGCGCGGATAGACACGCAGGAGCTGCGGCTCTCCCACGGCGGCCTCCCAGGAGCGGAAGGCGAGAGGGTCGCGGGCGCGTACGAGCAGGGGTCCGACCGAGAGCGCTCCCCAGCGCTCGCAGCGAAGCGTCAGCTCGATCGTCCGCTCTTCCTTCGGGCGCAGGTGGATCGCCCGGGCCGCGCCGTCCTCGGTTGCGAGCTCCTCCGGCAACACGGGCAGGAGATCGAGCCGGGCTGCGTCTCCCGTCAGCTCGAGCGTCGCCGTGACCTCGTCTCCCTCGATCGCCCGCTCACGGTCGAGCGACAGCCGGGCCGAGACGTGCGGCTCCCGGCCGGCCATGGCGGCCGCGACGAGCGCGAGCGCGAACGGGGCGGCGAGCGCCACGGGCTCGACCCGGCCGAGCGCCAGTCCCGCCACGAGCCCGCTCGCCGCCAGCGCCGCGTACGCCGAGACGCGCGGAGAGGTGAAGCGCGTCACGCGCTCGCGCTGCGCACGGCGTCCTCGGCGGGCGGCGTTGGCACCGTATCGAGCACCTCGGCGACGACGTCCTCGCCGCGGAGGCGCTGCACCCAGAGCTCCGGGCGCACGGTCAGCCGGTGCGCGAGCGCGGGGATCGCGACGGCCTTCACGTCCTCCGGGGTGACGAAATCGCGACCGGCGAGGGCCGCTTTGGCCCGAGACAGCTTCAGCATGGCGAGGCTGCCGCGCGGGCTCGCTCCGACCGCCAGCCGCCGCGACTCGCGGGTCGCGGCCACGATGTCCACGACGTAGCCCTCGATCGCCTCCGAGACGTGCACCTGCTCGAGCGCCTGCTGCAGCGCGACGAGCGTCGGCGCGTCGACGACCGGCTCCAGCTCGACCTCGTCGACGCCGCGCTCGAGCCGGCGCTGGAGCATCTCGATCTCGTCGCCGCGCGCGGGGTAGCCGACCGAGATGCGCACGAGGAACCGGTCGAGCTGCGCCTCCGGCAGCGGATACGTCCCCTCGTACTCGATCGGGTTCTGCGTCGCGAGCACGAGGAACGGCGGCTCGAGCCGGTGCGTCGCGTTCTCGATCGTCACCTGGCGCTCCTGCATCGCCTCGAGCAACGCCGCCTGGGTTTTCGGCGGGGCGCGGTTGATCTCGTCGGCGAGCAGGAGGTTGGCGAAGACGGGACCGGGGCGGAAGACGAAGTCGGTCGTCCGCTGGTCGAAGATCTGCGAGCCCGTGACGTCGCCGGGCATGAGGTCCGGCGTAAACTGGATCCGCGCGAAACGGAGCGAGGTCGCCTGCGCGAACGAGCGCGCGATCAGCGTCTTGGCCAGACCGGGGAAGTCCTCGATCAGGACATGGCCGTCGCTCAGCAACGCGAGCAGGATCAGCTCGAGCGGCCCGCGCTTGCCGACGATCGCCTTCTCCATCTCCGTGAGGATCCGCTCGGAGCGCTCGCGCAGCTCGGCCAGAGCGGTCACAGGGACTCCACCTTCTCGATCAGCGCCGTGATGCGGTGGCGCGGGACGCCGGGGTCGAACCGGTCGGCGGGCTCGGGCCGGTCGGGGCGCAGAAGCTCCCATCCGTCCTCGCCGAGCAGCGCCCGCGCCGCATCGGGCCGGCGGTCGAGCTCGATCCCGTGGCGCGTGGCCAGGCGTGCGGTGGCCGCCGAGCGCAGCAGCGGCAGGAGGCGGTGGTGCGCGTTCCCCGCTCCGGCGATGCCGAGCTCGAGCTCTCGTTCCATCCGCAGCAGCTCGGCCGGTACCGGTGTCGCAGCCGGCTTGCCGCGAAGCGCTGCTTCGAACCGGCTTCTCCGTTGCTCGGTGCGGGAGTGCCGGACGAGCAGGACGAGCGCGATTCCCGAGACGAGCACGATCCAGATCGCGAGGCCGCGCGACGTCGACAGCGGCCGGAGCGCGAGCAGGATCACGAGCGCGGCGATCGCCGCCAGCGCAGGCACGGTCAGCTGCCGCAGGAGCTTCACGCAGGAACCAGCTCGGATGCGCGCAGCTCGTCGCGCACGGCGACGAGCGCGTCGATCGCCTCGTCCCTCATCGACGGATCCGGCTCATGCTGGCTGAACCTAGCCAAAGCGAAGAGATCGGTGAGCGTGCGCACGGCGGCGGCGCTCGTGTCGAGGGTGAGGAGCGCCCGCTCCATGTACTCGAGCGGAGCCTCGGCACGGTGCCGCGGAATCCCCGCCGCGGCGAGCGCGCGCTCCATCCGCGCGTAGGCGGCCACGATCGCCCGGCGCAGGTCGGGCTCCGTCCGGAGGTCGTCGATCGACTCGTCGAGCGCAGCGGCAAGCTCCTCCGGCGCGCCGCGCCGCGACGGCGGCAGGAGACGCGAGCGGGTCATGTACGCCGCCACGCCCAGCGCGATCAGCACTCCGAGGATGATCGCGAGCTCATCCCACCGAAACTGGACGTGTCTCGCCGGCGCCGATCGGTGGTGCCCCGTTTTGCCACCGGCGGTCGGGTCGGTGAGCGTCGTCGTCGCGGACCCGTTGGGGTGGAGCAGGTGCTGAAGGTCGATGTTGTGCCCGACGAAGGCGATCAGCGCCGCGATCCCGAGAAGGAATGCGAGCGAGCGGACGGTGCTCCTGTTCTGGGTGGCCGTCACCATTCGCTCGCGGCGGAGGTAGAAGAACGCGACCAGGCCCAGGATCATCAGGAGGATCACGAAGATGAGAAAGGTCGTGAAGACGTAGTCCCAGAACGTCAGAGGGAGCCCGCCGTTCGTTCCGGACCCCGAGCCGAGCGGGCGTCCACGCGCCACGACCGCGACGACCGCGAGCAACGCCGTGATCGCGACAGCGACCGTGATGAGGCGGCCCCGACTCACAGCAGCAAGTCTGCCTCTAGCTCAGCCCGTACGCTACGACCGCCGTGACGGTCGAATCGCTCCGGCTCCGGCTGCTGCTCGTGGGGCCGCTGCGTCTGGTCCTGAGCGGCGCATTCCTCGTCGCGGCCCGGGCCGCGGGCGCGACTTCCCGCCCGGCGCTGCTGGCGTTCGTGGGTGGAGCATTCGGGGTCGCCTTTCTTGCCTGGAGCGACCCGCGGGCCCGCTTCCTCCGTGCGTCGCGCGAGCCAGTCGAGCTCCCTGCGGACGCAAGGGTGGCGCCCGCGTGGCTCCACGCAGTCCATGCCTCGCTTCCGAGCACGGCCGGCGTCTCGTTCCTCGCGGCCGTCGCGCTCGTCTTCCAGCCGACGCTGACTGCGCTGCTCGCCGGTGTGCTCGCGGGGCTGGGCGTCGCCGCGCTCGGGGCGGCGTACGGGATCGACTCCCGGCTCTACCTCGATCCCCGCACGCGAGCCGTCTTCAGGCGCTAGTCCCGTACCTCAGCGGACTGTCAACCTGAGGTAGTTGTCGTCGGGCGCCTGGCCGACCATCATGATCACGTAGCGCCCGCGGCCGATGACGAGCGTCTTGCCCATCGCGATCTGCCGGGTTCCATGGCGAGAGGCGATCTTCAGCGCGGCTTCGTCGAGGTTGACGAGCCGGACGCGGCCGTTGACCGTAGCCTTCGTCGTGTACTTCCCGTCGATCTTGAACCAGTGGCAGCCGGGGTCGCGCATGTAGATGGTCAGCGTCTTCGGCGCCGCCCTGTGGGAGGTCGCCGCCGGCGCCCGTCCGGCGCCGAACGCTGCGGCGCAAACGGCTGCGGTCATTGCGAGGACGAGCAGCGAGATCTTCATGGTGTGCTCCTTCCGGGAGTCTGTCCGTGGCATGCCCGCATCGTCGGCCCCCGGGGCGCCGGCGGAATCCGGGTGGGGCGCGACCTCGGTCCGTAGTTGTCCGCAGACCTTCGGCCGCGGATGCCCGGATCAGCGGGTCGGGCGCTCGAAGACGACGAGCACGGCGAGCTGCTCGTAGCCGACGAAGCGGTGGTCCGCGCCGGCCGGGACGAACACCGCCTGGCCCTCGCGGAGGTCGACCCGCTCTCCCTCCACCTCGAGCGCTCCGGTGCCCTCGAGCACGACGTAGACCTCGTCGTTGGCGTGCGGCTGCTGGCGGTCGGGCTCGGGAGCGACGAGGACGTAGACGCCGAGCTCGAGGCCGGGCGATTCGTGCACGATCTCGTAGCCGCCGCTTGCCGCCCGCAGGCGCTCGACCGCGTCTCGTGTGTCGAAGGAGCGCACGGGCCGACGCTATCCGGTCACCAGCTCTTCGTGCGGCGCGGCCGGGCGGGATCGGCGATCCGCACCCGCGAGTCCACCGCGAAACACCCGTCGGGCAGCGCGAGCACGGGGTTGAGGTCGAGCTCGGCCACCTCCGGCAGGTCGTCGGCGAGGAGCGACAGCCGCAGAACCAGGTCCACGAGCGCCGCCTCGTCGGCGGGAGGCGCGCCGCGGAAGCCGGCAACGAGCTGTCCCGCCTTTCCGGCGTGCACAAGCTCCTCCGCCTCGAGGTCGGTGAGCGGAGCGAGCCGGAAGCGAGCCTCGCCGATCAGCTCGGCGAGCACGCCTCCGGGGCCGAAGGCGACGAGCGGGCCGAAGACCGGATCTTGCAGCGCGCCGGCCAGCAGCTCGGTGCCGCCGCGCACGAAGCGCTGCACGAGCACCGGCCCGCCGAGGCGCTCGGCCGCGGCCCGCACCGCCTCCTCGTCGCCGAGGTCGAGGATCACGCCGCCCTGCTCGGTCTTGTGCGCGCCCGGCACGGCTGTCTTGAGGACGACCGGAAAGCCGAGCTCGCGGGCTGCGTCGACCGCTTCCTCCGGGGTGGCTGCAAGCCGCTCGGGCACGAGCGGGACGGCGTACGCCTCGAGCAGCCGGCGCGTCGCTGCGGCGTCGAGCCACTCGTCACCGGTTGCGATCGCCTCCCGGACCACGGCCTGGGCCGCGTCGCGGTCACGCCCGAGCTCGGGCACCTCGCCGGCCGGCTGCCGCAGCCACTCTCCGCGCTCGGCCGCACGACCCAGCGCCTGTGAAGCAGCTTCCGGATAGTCGAAGCCCGGGACGTTCGCAACGCCGCGCAGGCTCGCGGGCGGCCCGTTCGCGCTGACGAACGCGCAGAGGACGGGCTTGTCCACGGCGCTCGCTGCCGCCGTGCTGATCGCGGCTCCCACCTCCGACTCGTCGCTTCCGACCGTCGGGACGAAGAGGACGATCACCGCGTCGAACGCGGGGTCGGCGATCACGGGCGGCAGAACTGAGGCGAAGCTCTCCGCCGTCGCGCCGCCTAGCAAGTCGACCGGGTTCGCGCTGCTTCCCTCGGCCGGCATTAACTCGGCGAGCGCGGCGCGGGTCGCGTCGCTCGGCTGCGGCAGCTCGAGACCAGCCGCCTCACAGGCATCGGCCGCGAGGATGCCGAGCCCGCCGGCGTTGGTGACGACCGCGACGCGCCGCCCACGAGGCACCGGCTGGGCGGAGAGGAGCGTCGCCACGTCGATCAGCTCGTCAAGCGTCTTCGCCCGGATCACGCCCGCCTGGCGGAAGAGCGCGTCGACGGCCACATCCGAGCCGGCGAGCGCCGCCGTGTGCGAACCGGCGGCGCGGCTGCCGGCGAGGGTGCTGCCGCCTTTCAGCGCCAAAATCGGCTTGCGGCGGCCGATCCGCCGCGCGATGCGGGCGAACGCGCGCGGGTTGCCGAACGACTCGAGGTAGAGGACGACCATCTCGGTCTCGTCGTCGTCCTCCCACCACTCGAGGAGGTCGTTCGAGGAGACGTCGGCCTTGTTCCCGACCGACACGAACGACGTGACGCCGAGGCCGGTCGCCTCCGCGCGTTCGAGCAGGGCGAGGCCGAGCGCGCCGCTCTGGGAGGAGAAGCCGATCTTGCCCGGTGGGAAGCTGCGCGGCGCGAAGGTCGCGTTGAGGTGGACCGGGGAGGAGGCGATGCCGAGGCAGTTCGGGCCGAGGAGGCGGGCGCCGTGGTTGCGTACGAGCGCAAGCAGCTGCTCCTGGCGCTCGGCGCCGGCGCTGCCGGTCTCGGCGAACCCGGCGGAGATCACGACGAGTGCGCGCACACCGGCGGCGAGAGCGTCCTCAGCGGCGCTGAGCACCTGCTCGCCGGGAACGCAGATCACAGCGAGGTCGACATCCTCCGCGACGTCCCCGACTGTGCGATAGCCGTGGACGCCGGCGACGGCATCCCCGCTCCGGTTCACGGGATATACGGAGCCGCTGAAGTCTCCGGCGACGATGTTGCGAAAGAGCTCGCCGCCGATCGAGCCCCGGCGCTTCGAAGCGCCGACGACGGCGACCGAACGAGGGCGGAAGAAGGGCTCGAGCGACGCGCGCACGGCGACGTGGTCCCGTGCTGCGACCTGCTCGCGATAGCTGCCGGTGGGAGCGATCTCGAACCGGATCTCGACCTCGCCGGCCTCGCTCGCGCGTGCCACCGCGAAGCCGGCGTCGCGGAAGACGCCGAGCATCGCGGAGTTCTCGAGCAGCACCTCCGCCACGAACTCCTCGATCCCGGCCTCGGCCCCACGGGCCGCGAGTTGCTCGAGCAGGCGAGTGCCGATCCCCTGGCCCTGGACGTCGTCGCCGACCGTGAACGCGACTTCCGCCGCGCGCGGGTCGCGCAGCCGAACCCAGTTCGCGAGGGCGACGATGCGGCCGTCCAGCGATCCGACGAGCGCGCCGCGCTCGTGCCAGTCCGGGTCGAGCACCGGCTCGACGAGCTTCGGCCCGAGCGCCGGGAAGCCGTGGAAGCGGAGGTAGCGGCTGTGATCCGAGAGGCCGGAGAAGAACCTGAGCAGCGCGTCGGCGTCCTCCGCGAGGGGTGCTCTCAGTCGGAGCGTCGACCCGTCGCGGAGGATGACGTCGGTCGCCTCGGTAGCGGCCATGACAGAGCTCATGCTGCCACTGCCTGCTCCCCGACTCCAGCCGGCGGCCGCACAACGAAGACCGGGCGGGTCGCCGAGTGGACGAGCCCGGTCGAGACGCTGCCCGAGAGGAGCCGCCTCGCGGCGCCCCAGCCGTGCGATCCCACGACGATCAGGCGCGCGTTGCGCTCTTCCGCAATCCGGCAGATCTCGTCGACGACGAAGCCGTCAGCTGCCACCGTCGAGCACGAGATCCCGACCGCACGCGCAGTAGTCTCGATCTCGGCGAGCAGCTTCTGGACCCGGTGGTGCTCGGCCTCGGTCAGCTCGGCGACGATGTCGGCATAGCCGTAGCCGGCGTAGCCGACCGCCGGTGCCACGGCATGAGTCACGGAGACGACGAGCAGCGGCACGGCAAGCCGTTGCGCCAGCTCGAACGCCTCGTGCTGCGCCTCCGCGGCCGACGGCGAGCCGTCCGTTGCGAACAGGATCGGTCTCGTATCGCTCATTTTCGGCTCCTCCTTCTGCGAGGGGCGGCGCACCGGGGGGTGGCGCCGCCCCTCCTTGTGTCGAGATAGCTACGCGGTGACGGGCACCTCGTGCTGCTCGACCAGCTCGAGCGTGACCTTCGGTGCCTCGAGCACGACCTTGAGCGCGTGGCTCTCGGCCGCATCTCCGAACACGTCGTACGCCTCCTCCGCGTCCGCGAGGGCGAAGCGGTGGGTGGCGAACGGCGTCGGGTCGAGCCGTCCGCTCTCGATCAGCCTGAGGAGCTTCGGCGTCGTGGTCGTGTCGACGAGCCCCGTCGTGATCAGGACGTCGCGGATCCACAGCTTCTCGAGATGGAGCGTGGCGGGGTGGCCGTGCACGCCGACGTTGGCGACGCGGCCGCCCGGCCGGATCAGCTCTGCACAGAGCTCGAACGTCTGCGGCACGCCGACCGCCTCGACCGCAACGTCCGCGCCGAGGCCGCCCGTGAGCTCCATGACCCTCTCGACCGGATCCTCGAGGCCGTTGTCGATGACGACGTCCGCGCCGAACTCGGTCGCCTTGTCGAGCCTCGACGAGTCCAGGTCGATCGCGACGATGTGGCCCGGCGAGTGGAGCTTCGCCGTCATGATCGTCGCGAGCCCGATCGGGCCGGCGCCGACGACGACGACCGTGTCGCCCGGCTCGACCTTCCCGTTGAGGACGCCGACCTCGTACGCGGTGGGGAGGATGTCGGCGAGGAACAGCACCTGCTCGTCGGTCAGGGCCTCCGGCACCTTGTAGACGGACGTGTCGGCGAAGGGCACTCGCGCGTACTCCGCCTGCAGGCCGTCGATCAGGTGGCCGAAGATCCAGCCGCCGCCACCGGTGCAGAGCCCGTAGCGGCCCTCCTTGCAGAAGCGGCAGCGTCCGCAGGACGTGATGCAGGAGACGAGCACGCGGTCTCCGCGCTCGAGCGTAGTAACGGCGCTCCCGGTCTCGACCACGGTGCCAACGGCCTCGTGGCCGAGGATCGTTCCCGGCACCACCTCCGGCACGTCACCCTTGAGAATGTGGAGGTCGGTTCCGCAGATGGTCGTGGAGTCGATCTTCACGACGACGTCCGTGGGCGCCTCGATTCTCGGGTCGGGCACGTCTTCCCAAGCCCGCTGTCCCGGCCCGTGGTACACAAGCGCTTTCATCTCGCGCCTCCCTTTTCAACCAGTGTCGCCCCGGTCCCTGCGCGCGGCATCGGCGCTGCCGCGGAGTGCGCCTGCGGCTTTTCCGTACCGCCGGTCGCGGCGTAGGCTGCGCCACGTGGCTGCGCCTTCCGTGACCGAGGAACGCCTGCGCGCGCTGCTCGCCGCGGGCCTCGCCGTCAGCTCGGAGCTGTCGCTCGACGGCTTGCTGCACCGGCTCGTGGAGGCCGCCGCTGAGCTGACCGGCGCTCGCTACGCGGCGCTCGGCGTGATCGACGCGAGCGGCTCGGAGCTGGAGGAGTTCGTCACGTACGGTGTGGACGCGGAGATGCGCGCCGAGATCGGCTCGCTGCCGCGCGGCCGCGGGATCCTCGGCGTGCTGATCCGCGACGCGAAGCCCCTGCGGCTGCACGACCTCGCCGAGGATCCCCGCTCGGTCGGCTTCCCGCCGGCGCATCCGCCGATGCGGAGCTTCCTCGGCGTCCCGATCCTGCTGCGCGGCGTGGCCTACGGCAACCTCTACCTGACGGAGAAGGAGGGCGGAGAGGACTTCACGCAGGAGGACGAGGACCTCGTGACGCTCCTCGCCGGCCAGGCCGCGGTCGCGATCGAGAACGCGCGTCTCTACGAGGCGTCGGCCCGCTGGTCGCGCCAGCTGCAGTCGCTGGAGGAGGTCGGGAACGCGCTCGCCACCGAGACCGATCTCGAGCGCCTGCTGGATCTCGTCGTGCGCCGCTTGCGGGAGCTGGTCGGAGCACGCGTCGTCGCGGTCGCCTTGCCTACCGGAGACGACGACCTGAGGTTCGCGGGTGTGGCCGGGGAGGGAACCGAGGAGCTGCTGGGCGAGACGATCTCGCGCTCGGGCTCGAAGAGCGGCAAGGTCTTCGCCCGCCGGCGCAGCGAGCGCATCGACTCCGTGCTGGACGATCCCGAGGTGCACCAGGAGGTGACGCGCCGGCTCGGCGCGCGCACCGGGATGTGGGTGCCGCTGGTAGCGCGCGACCGGGCGATCGGCGTGCTCGAGATCCACGACAAGGAAGGCCAGGACGCGCGCTTCTCCGACGACGACCTGCGGCTGGCCGAGACGTTCG
>DASQCM010000079.1:0-7916 GCA_035634675.1 Gaiellaceae bacterium | reverse complement strand
ACGCCGTCCTCGGGACGATCATCCTCTGGTTCGGCTGGTTCGGCTTCAACCCGGGCTCGACGCTCGGGGTCGTCAGTGGCGGGCACGTCGGCTTCTTCGGGTATGTCGCGCTGACCACGAATCTCGCCGCGGCGGCGGGCGGTCTCGGCGGGATCTGCGTCGCGTGGCTCGTGCTGCGCAAGCCGGACGTCTCGATGATGCTGAACGGCGTGCTCGCGGCGCTCGTGGCGATCACGGCGGCGTGCGGGTTCGTCGCGCCGTGGGCCGCGGTCCTGATCGGCTTCGTCGCGGCGACGATCGCCGTCGTGGCGGTTCCGCTCGTCGAGCGGCTCGGCATCGACGACCCGATCGGCGCAGTCGCCGTGCACGGTCTCGCAGGCGTCTGGGGGACGCTCGCGACCGGACTCCTCGCGGTTCCGGCGCTCGCGGCCACGGTCGGTGTCGGCCGCGGCGGGCTGCTCTACACGGGCTCGCCGTACCAGCTCGGAATCCAGGCGCTCGGGCTCGTCGCGGTCGGCGCCTTCACGTTCACGGCCTCGTTCGGCACGCTCTGGGCGCTGAACCGCCTCTGGGGGATCCGCGTCGAGCCGCACGTCGAGACGGCCGGTCTCGACGTCGCCGAGCACGGCATGTGGGGCTACCCCGAGTTCTATATCCCGGTGCCCGGCGGCTATGGGACGGAGTCGCACGGCCATCTCGGCCTCGCGCATGCGCACTCGCCCGTGCCGGTGCCGGAGCCCCGGCTCGCTCCCGCGGCGGATGCCGCTGGATAGGCTCGATCGCATGCCGTCGCTCGACGCATACACGGTCTTTCTGGCCACGGCGATCGTCTTGCTCCTCGTGCCGGGCCCGGCCGTGCTCTACGTCGTGACCCGCAGCGTCGAGATGGGGCGCGCCGGCGGGCTCGCCTCGGTCGCCGGCATCACGACGGGGACGGTCGTGTTCGTCGCTCTCGCAGCGGCCGGGCTCTCGTCGCTGATCCTCGCCTCGACCGTCGCGTTCGATGCGGTCAAGTACCTCGGCGCCGCCTACCTGCTCCTGCTCGGCGTGCGACGCCTACTCGGGCGGGGCCTCGATCAGCCAGGCGAGGAGGCGGTGCCTCGCACCCGGCGCCGCGCCTACACGCAGGGCATCGTCGTCAACCTGACCAACCCGAAGACGATCGTCTTCGTCTTTGCCTTTCTGCCGCAGTTTGTCGACCCGGGCGCGAGCCACGCCTGGCTGCAGGTGTTCGTCCTCGGGATCAGCTTCGCCCTGCTCGGCTTCCTCAGCGACAGCATGTACGCCCTAACCGCCGGGACGGTCGCCGACCGCCTGCGCGGCTCGGCCGGGATCGCGCGCGTCCAGCGCTGGGTCGGCGGTGGTGTACTCGTGGGGCTCGGCATGCTCGCGGCCGTTTGGTCGCCGAGCCGCGCACGATGACCGTCCGCGCGCTGCTTGCGGACGACTGGTCCGCGGTGCGCGCGATCTACGAGGAAGGGATTCGCGGCGGCAACGCGACCTTCGAGACCGAGGCGCCGTCGTGGCAGGAATGGGACGCGGCGCATCCCGCGCTGCGGCTCGTCGCCGAGCGGGGCGGCTCCGTGGTCGGCTGGGCGGCGCTGTCGCCGTCGTCGCCGCGGCGCTGTTACCGCGGGGTCGGAGCTGTGAGCGTCTACGTCGCCGAGGCGGCACGCGGTGTTGGAATCGGTCGTCGCCTGCTCGGGCGGCTCGTCGAATCGTCGGAAGACGCCGGCTACTGGACGCTCACGGCCGGAGTTTTCCCCGAGAACGAGCCGTCGCTCCGGCTCCACCGCGCGTGCGGCTTCCGCGAGGTGGGCTTGCGCGAGCGGGTCGGTGAGTCGGGCGGCGTCTGGCGGGACGTGGTCTGGCTCGAGCGCCGGTCCGAGCTGGTCGGATGAGGTACCAGTTCGTCGACTGCCGCTGGGAGCTCGCTAGTCCCGATCGCGGGCGCGAGCTCTACCTCGCCGGCCACATTCCGGGCGCCTCGTTCCTCGACGTTGACGCCGACCTGTCGGATCTGTCCGTGACGGATGCCGGCCGCCACCCGCTGCCTTCGGCGCAGAAGTTCGTCGCCGCCGCCGGTCGGGCGGGCATCGGCTCCGGCGTCTACGTGGTGGCCTATGGCTCGATGGGTGGCGCGGAGCGGCTCTGGTGGCTGCTCCGCCATTTCGGCCACGACGACTGCGCCGTCCTGCTCGGCGGGATCGAGATGTGGGGCGGGGAGCTCCGCGCCGGCGAGGAGGAGATCGAGCCCGGCGAGTTCGTCCCCCGTGAGCGGAGCGGCGACACGATCGACGCCGACGAGATCGCCCGGCGCCTGGCCGACGCGTCGCTCGCACTCGTCGACGCGCGCACACCGAATCGCTGGCGGGGCGAGCCGAACGAGATCGACGACCCGCCGGGCCGGATCCCGGGCGCCGCGAACGCGCCGTGGAACGAGCCGCTGCCCGAGTTGCCGGGCGGCGAGCTGGTCGCCTACTGCGGCTCGGGAGTCAGCTCCTGCGTCACCCTCCACCGCGCCTGGCTCGCCGGCCGCGAGGGCCGCCTCTATCCGGGCTCGTGGAGCGAGTGGTCCAGGCGCGGCCTGCCGCTCGAGCGCGGCTAGCGGCGCGAGACGGCCGCGGTGGCAGCCGAGAACGCGAACTTCGTCAGGGTCGGCATCCGCTGTGCGCCTTTGATCGTCGCGCGGAGCGCGTCCGCGAACTCTTCGACGTCGGCGTCCGTCAGGACAAGCGGCGGCAGGATCCGGATCACGGCAATGTCGTGTCCCGCGACCTGCGTCAGGATCCGGTGCTTCGTGAACAGAGGCACGACCACGAGTTGCGCGAACAGTCCCTGCTGCGCGCGCTCGACCAGCCGGTACGTCATGGAGCCGCCGCCGTCCGGCTCGCCGAACTCGATCGCCCAGGCGAGCCCCAGCCCGCGCACGTCCTGCACGACCTCGAACTCGTCCACTAGGGGCCGGGTCAGCTCGAGCAGTCGTTCGCCGAGCCGTGCGCTCTCCTCGACGAGCCGCCGCTCGCGCAGCTCGTGGAGTGTCGCGAGCCCTGCCGCCATCGCGAGCTCGTTCGGCGCGAAGGTCGAGCCGTGCGACATCGCGTGCGGCATCGAGTCGAAGACCTCCTCGTGGACACGCCGCGCCATGAGCAGCGCGCCGACCGGGACGTAGCCGCCCGAGAGCGTCTTCGCCACGGTCACGAGATCCGGCTCGAGCCCCCAGTGCTGGTAGGCGAACATCCGGCCCGTCCGTCCGAAGCCGGTCATCACCTCGTCGATACAGAAGAGCGTCCCGTAGCGGCGGCACAGCTCCTGCGCGCCCTCGAGGTAGCCGTCGGGCGGCATGTGGATGCCCTTCCCCTGCACCGGCTCCACGAGGAAGAGCGCGACGTCCTCGCGCCGCAGCTGTTCCTCGAGCGCCTCGAGATCGCCGAACGGAACCTGCTCGAACCCGGGCAGGAGCGGCTCGAAGCGCGCCGTGAACTCGGGATTGCCGTTCGCGGAGAGCGAGCCGAGCGTGAGGCCGTGGAACCCGTGCTCGGCGGAGAGGACGCGCGTCCGGCCGGTCGCCGTGCGGCCGAGCTTGATCGCCGCTTCGACCGACTCGGTGCCCGAGCTCGTGAAGAGGCAGCGCTCGATCCGCCCCCCGGCGAGCCCGATCAGCGCCTCGGCGAGCAGTCCCGGGAGGAGCGTCGTCCCCATGGCCAGCATCCCCGGCGTCTCGAGACCGAGCGCCTCGACGAGCGCCGCGCGGACGACCGGGTTGTTCCGGCCCACGCCGTACATGCCGAAGCCGCCGAGCAGGTCGAGGAAGCGCGTCCCGTCGGCGTCGTAGAGGTAGGCGCCCTCGGCGCGCGCCCACGTTCGGTCGAAGCCGATCGTCCGCAGTACCCGCACGAATTGCGGGTTGATCGTCTTCGCCCAAAGGTCGAGATCCTCGCCGCGCCGCGAGTCGAGGAGCGCCTCGAGGCTGAACTCGCTCATCGCGCGGGACTGTAGCTAGGACGTTCCGAACTGCTTCAGCAGTCGCTCTGCGTACCAGTCCTCCCAGCGCTCGTCGCCTGGCTCGGCCGTGTAGTCGCGGTCGAGCTGGACGAGCGCGTGGACGAGGTGGCTGCGGACTGGCGCCGAGCCGAGCAGGCGGGGCAGCTCGGAGTGGTCGAGCAGCCAGTCGGCGTACCAGGAGGCCCAGTCGGGGTCGTCGCCGTCCACGATGCGGAAGACGACGTGATGAGTCTCGGAGGCCTCGTGCAGGAGGTCGGCGACCGTGGGCGCGTCGGTCATGCCGCGATCCTCGCATGGCAGGCACGCCGGGCACAATGTCCCGCGGCCCCCGTAGCTCAGTGGATAGAGCAGCGGTTTCCTAAACCGCGTGCGCATGTTCGATTCATGCCGGGGGCATCAAGAAGTTCCTTCCACACGGGCGAGGATGGGGTGGCGACCCCATGGTTTCGCTAGCTTCGGGTCGCGAGGCTGCGAGCGAGTCGAACTGGAGGAGATGGAGGAGTGGATCGACCGATGATGTCGCGACTGGCGCTCGTCGGTGCTTGGCTGGTGGTTGCTGTGCTCGTGGTCGTTCTCGTAGCGACACTTTTCGTGGCCGGCGCCGAGTAAGCCGATCCGAAAGGAGACTGCGATGCGAAACCCGTTCAAAGGGAAGAACCCGCTGGCGTCCTTCTTCTCGCACTCGAGGCGCGAGGATTACGTCGTCCGGTATGTGCTGCGTGAGCACGACCACGGAAGACCGCTCAGCGAGATCCTGGAGGATCCATACGTTCTCGCCTGGTCGACGCCGACGGACCGGAGGCGGCTGCTCGAGCGCCCGGATTTTGTCGCTGCACTCGGTGAGCAGAGCGTCGCGGAACTGAGGCGCACGCTTGCGGAGGCGGAGGCATCAAAGCTCAAGTGAATGCGTTCACGGCCCGCGCGACGACGAGCCCGAAGAGGGCAAGCGCAACGGTCGACTGGACGACCATGACGTACTTCGCCCGCAGTGTGAGCGGCATCACGTCGGTCGGGCTGAACGCCGTCGCGTTCGTGAAGCCGAGGTGCAGGTAGTCGAGGAAGACGGGCCGCCAGCCGGGAGGTGCCAGCTCCGGGCTCATCTGCTGCACGAAGGCGAAGTCGACCGGGATGCGGTTCCGACTGCGTGCGATCGGCCCACCGCTGTCCATCAGCCAGTAGAGCATCCCGAAGGCGAGGTTGTTCCCCGCCCAGACGAGCGCGCCGGAGGCGAGGAGCTTGGTCGGGGATTGGCTGACGCCGTGGCCCTTGATCAGGTCGTAGACGAGCAGCGTCGTCGCCCACAACGCAGCTAGGACCAGGACGACGACGATCGTCAGCGCGATGCGGCGCACCCACGGAGTTCGTCTAGCGAGTCGGGCAGGGTCACCGGCGACGAGCGCCACGAGCAGGGCTGCCTCGAGCGACGGCACGAGCCAGGGCAGGCGCACCGCCGACTCGCCCGGTAGCCACAGCCGAACGGCGATCGTGAAGGCGATGTAGACGACCAGCGCGGCCGCCGGCGGCCAGCGCGACTCGCCGAGAGGCTCATCGGAGCTGATGTCGGTGATCGTCGCACATCGCGATCCGCCTACCGGTAGCCCCGGGTGCGGCCGTACTCATCCGCGACGTAAAGCGGCACTGTCCTCGACCACGCCTCCTCGACGAGGTCCCGCATCTCGTCGGCGTCGATCGCGTCGAGGCGAACGTGGATCCAGTTGAAGCGCATGTCGCTCGGCCCCGGCAGCTCGAACTTGTGGGGCTCCGCCTCGACTGCGGCTTGCCGCATCTCTCTCGGGAAGCCGCAGCCCATCCGCTCGCCGTCCTTCGCCAGCGCGAGCCACACGATCCGGCCCACCCGGAACTTGATCCGCCCGTGCACGAACACCTCGTAGCTGCGCGGAAGCGCCTGCGCGACCGCACGGATCTCCTCAGGTGTGACCGCTAACGCTTCATCCCCTTGCTGACGCGGGCGAACCTCGCACAGCCCTCACTACCTGTCAAGGCAGCGCCTATGCGCCGTCCTTCCGCCTTCAAGAACCAGCTGGCGACCGCCAGCGCCGGAAGGGTCGGATATGAGACTCTTTGAGGGGTCGCGCTCGGTGGGCAACGCACTAGACCAGGAGGTGGATCGCCATGCCCGACATCGGGTTCGCGCAGGACATCCGGCCGCTGTTCAACGACCGCGACATCGGCTCGATGTCGTCCCACTTCGACCTCTCGTCCTACGACGACGTGCGGGCGAACGCGGACGTCATCTACACGCGGCTCGCCGACGGCAGTATGCCCTGCTACGGGGCGTGGCCGGCGGAGAACATCCAGCGCTTCCGCGACTGGATCGACGGAGGGTTCGAGCCGTAATGTTCAAGTGGCTGCGAAGACGACGCGCAGACGATTCCGAGCCCCAGGCTGCCGACGACGATTCGGGCGAGGACGAGTACGAGACCGAGGAGGAGCTCTACCGGGAGGCCGACCCGGCGGGCGACATGCCGAGAATCAAGACCGACGACATCTGAACAGGAGGCCCGCGATGTCATTCGTCTCACGAGGATTCCGGGGTCGCAGGCAACCGGACGCGGATTCGGCACGAGTCCCGCCCGGCCAGTACGTGACAACCGACTACCCGGTGCTCTCAGCCGGGCCGACGCCGCACACCTCCCTCGAGGTGTGGAACTTCTCGCTCACGGGTGAGCTGGACGAGGAGAAGGGCTGGACGTGGGCCGAGTTCCAGGCGCTCCCGAGCGAAGAGGTCACCGTCGACATCCACTGCGTGACGAAGTGGTCGAAGCTCGACACCCACTGGCGCGGGGTCTCGATCGACACGCTCCTCGAAGGCGTCGACACGGCTGCCGAGCACGTCATTCAGTACGGCGACGGGGGCTACACGACGAACACTCCCCTCGAGGACCTCACCGGCGGCAAGGCATGGATCGTCTACGAGTACGAGGGCGAGCCTCTGCCGGCCGAGCACGGTGGGCCGGCGCGCATGCTGCTCCCGCACCTCTACTTCTGGAAGAGCGCGAAGTGGATCCGCGGGCTACGTCTCCAGAAGGAGGACGAGCCGGGCTTCTGGGAGCAGAACGGCTACAACAACTACGGCGACCCGTGGAAGGAACAGCGCTACTGGGGCGACTGAACTGGCAGCTCGCGGACGTCCTCGACGTCACCCCGGAGACGCATAACGTCAAGACGCTTGCGCTCGACGTCCCCGGATGGGCGGGACACCGCGCCGGCCAGCACGTCGACGTTCGCCTGACGGCGGAGGACGGCTATCAGGCCGAGCGCAGCTATTCGATCGCGTCCGCTCCGAGCGGCACCCACCTCGAGCTGACGGTCGAGTGCCTCGACGACGGCGAGGTCTCGCCGTATCTGACCGACGAGCTGCACACGGGCGACAAGCTCGAGCTGCGAGGCCCCGTCGGCGGCTACTTCGTCTGGGAGCCTTCGGTCGGAGGACCGGTGCTGCTCGTCGGGGGCGGGTCGGGCGTCGTGCCGCTGATGGCGATCATCCGGGAGCGAGCCGCCGCGGACAGCGACGTCGACATGCGGCTGCTCCTCTCCTCGCGCACCTGGGACGACGTCATCTACCGCGACGAGCTCGAGCGCCTGGCGGGCGGCGGTCTCACCGTGACGCACACGCTCACTCGCATGCAGCCGGAGGGTTGGAGCGGGTATGCGCGGCGGATCGACGAGGAGATGCTGGCGGAGGTCGGCCCCGGCCCCGGCGACAGCCCACACGTCTACGTTTGCGGTCCGACTCCCCTGGTCGAGGCCGTCGCGACGGCGCTCGTCGCTCTCGGGCACGAGCCGTCGCGGATCAAGACCGAGCGATTCGGACCGACAGGAGGCTGAGGGATGGACGCACTCATGCTCGACGGCAACGCAATCGCGGGTCTGCTGCAGGAGATCTTCGA
>DASQCM010000078.1:0-4711 GCA_035634675.1 Gaiellaceae bacterium | reverse complement strand
CGCTACGTCGCGATCTCCGTCTGGCCCTAGTCTCTAGCCGAGCTGGAGGTCGCGGATCGACGCTTCCGGACCAACAGAGAGGACGCTTCTCGCGTTGGCTTGCTGCTGCCACCCGGCGATGATCCGGTTCGGCGTTCGCGTCATGACGAAGCCGCTGCTGACGGTAAGGACCCGGCCGGGGACGCGGAAGCCGCCGAGCTGACGACCGTTCCTCTCGAACATCCGGACGAGTGGCGGCGTCACTCCATTCTCGAACGCCGCTTCCAGCCGCCCGTCCTGACGCCAGCCGAGCGCCTCGACCTCGCCGGTGGCGACCCTCTTGCCGTTGAGCACGACGGAGCCGGGCGTGGCGACTGCCAGCGCCTTGCCCACCGGCGCGAAGGAGACATGCGTGATTGGAGCTGCGCCACCGGAGACGCTGTGCTTCTCGTGCCCGACGTCGTAGACGACCGCGTGACCGCCTGCGCCGACGTATGCGAAGGCGAGATTGTCGGCTCGCCAGGATGGCCGAACCGGGCGCACGGAGCGGTCGATCAACGCGTCGTGCGTGCCGTCTCCGTAGATCGCGCGAAGGGCGAACCGGCGACCGTGGCGCACGACGTAGGCGATGCGGAAGCCGTCCGGCGCCCACGCGATCGCTACCACTTCGTCGCCGGTCGGGTGTGACCACGCTGTGCGCCCGCCCGGCGCCATCGCGACCAGTGAGTGGCCGAGCCCCGCTGCGAAGTACAGCGCGTGCGGCGAGAGCGCAACGGCGCTCGCCGTGAGTCCTTCGACGCGGAAACCGCCCTTGATCGCCACCGCGAGCCTGCCGTCGACGATCGCGGCGATCCCGTTTGCCCCCTTCGGCCGCAGCAGCTGCGTGGTGGTGACGGGACGGTGCTTCGTCCTCTGGCCGAAGCTGACATGCAGCGCGCCGGCGGCGGCGAGCGAGCCGGCGGCGATCGCGAGCAAGACAGCGGCGATGGCGAAGACGAGTACGGCGGTGCGGAGGCCGCGATGCGACGGAGCCGAGGGCTGAAGCGCGCGCAGCGCCCGGTGGAGTGCCTCCTCACCCGCTCCCGCGTCGGGCTCGGGCGCCTCGGCCAGCAGACTCTCCAGCCGGCGCTCGAGCTCACTCGACATGCTCGACCCCCAGCGACTCGCGCAGCTGATCGAGGGCGCGGGCCAGCCGTGAGTTGACGGTTCCAACCGGCAGGTCGAGGGCCGAGGCGATCTGCTTCGGCGTCATCCCGACCCCGTAGCGCAGTACCACGACCATGCGCCGCTCGAGCGAGAGCCCGGCAACCGACGCGAGCAGGCTCCGGTCGCTCGAGTCGTGTACCGGCGTAGCGTCCGGCAGCTCCGGCAGCTCCTCGTCCGAGAGCCGCCGCTCGGCGCGCAGGAGGTCGAGCGCCCGGTTGGCAACGATCCGGTGCAGCCACGGCCCGAAGGGGCGCCGCTCGTCGAAGCGGCCGAGCGCGGCGAAGGCCCGCTCGAAGCCGTCCGCAGCCACGTCGTCCGCGAGCGACCGCCTCCCGGTGATGGCGAACGCAGCCCGCCAGGCATCGCGCCAGTAGCGGCGAAACAGCGCGGCCGCGGCCTCTCGGTCGCCGCGCCGCGCCCTCCGAACGAGGTCCCGGTCACTCGGCTCACGCACTCCTTCGCAGTCTTGTACGAACGAGACAGGTTTGCGCGTCCCGGACCGGGAATACTCCCGCGATGGCCGACTGGCAGGAACAGGACGATGCGCTGGTGCGGGAGTTCGAGCTCCCATCGTTCTCCGCGGCGATCGATTTCGTGGTGCGCCTCGGGACGCTCGCGGAGAGCGAGAACCACCATCCGGACATCGACATTCGCTACCGCCGAGTGACCGTACGCTGGACGACCCATTCCGAGGGCGGGATCACGGAGAAAGACCGCCAGATGGCGGAGCGCACCTCCGCGCTTGCCTCCGCGTAGGGCACTGCTTCCCGGGTAGAAGTAAGACCTTGGCGCCGCCGGACACTAATCCCGACGTGAGCGCAATCGCGGCAGCCCCGGCTCTGACGGAGTGGCACCTCGACCTCCAGGCGGAGGGCGCACGCCGCGATGAGGCCGTGGCGCACCTGCACGGGCTCCTCCTCCGAGCGGCCCGCTTCGAAGTGTTCCGGCGGCGCAACTCTCTCCTCCAGATCTCGGCCGCCGAGCTTGACGACCTGGCGCAGCAGGCCGCCGACGACGCCGCCGTGTCGGTTCTCCGGCGTCTCGACGACTTCCGCGGCGAGAGCAACTTTCGCACCTGGGCTTACAAGTTCGCGCTGCTCGAGGCGTCGGTGAAGGTGCGCCGGCGCGCCTGGCGGGACCGAGAGGTAACGCTCGAGCCGGAGCACTGGGAGAGCCTCGCCCACGCCGGGCCCGGCCCGGACGACGACGCCGAGAACGCAGCCCTGCTCGAGGCCGTGCGAGAAGGAATCCGCTCGGCGTTGACGCCGCGACAGCGGCAGGTGCTCGTCGCCACGGTGCTCGAGGGCGTGCCGATCGACGTGCTCGCCGAGCGGCTCGGCTCGAACCGGAACGCGCTCTACAAGGTGCTCCACGACGCGCGCCGGCGGCTACGGGAACACGTGACCGCGGTGGGATTCCCGGAGGCGACTCGATGACCGGACGCGACCTCGACCCCACTCTCATGCGACTGCTCGGCAGCGACGAGCCTGAGCTCGACTGCGACGAGTGCTTCGCGCAGCTCGACCGTTACGTCGAGCTCGAGCTCCGCGGCGCTCCCGCCGACGCGCTCGTGCCCGGCCTGCGCGCCCACCTCGTCGGCTGCCCCGCGTGCGCGGAGGAGCACGAGAGCCTGCGCGCACTTCTCGAGCTGGATTCCGTCTCCTGAAACGAGGACCACGACATGCACACGACCAAGTACCTGATCGTCGGCGCCGGAATGACCGGCGACATGGCTGCCAAGGGCATTCGCGAGCAAGAGCCCGACGGCTCGATCACGATGATCGGCGCCGACCCGCACGCGGTGTACAAGCGGCCGCTGCTCACCAAGGGGCTGTGGCACGGCGCCGCAGAGGATTCGATCTGGCGCGAGCCGGCCGAGGACGTCGAGCTCGTCACCGGCCGCCGCATCGTCTCCGTCGACCTTGCCGGACACACCGCCATGAACGACGAAGGCGAGAAGTACTCCTGGGAGAAGCTTCTCTTCGCCACGGGCGCCAGGCCTCGGCAGATCCCCGACGCGGAGGGCGTGGTCTGGTTCCGCACCCTCGACGACTACCACCGCATGCGCGCGGTCGCAGTCGACAGCGCGCACATCGTGGTGATCGGCGGCGGCTTCATCGGCTCGGAGCTTGCGGCCTCGCTTGCCGACAACGGCTGCCGCGTCACGATGCTGTTCCCCGAGGGCGGAGTCTGCGACCGCCTCTTCCCGGCCGATCTCTCGGGCTCGGTCACCGACTACTACCGCGAGAAGGGCATCGACGTGCTTGCCGGCGAGAAGGTGAGTGCAGCGTCGGGCGACCGGGTCGAGACCGGCGACGGCCGCACGATCGAGGCCGACGCCGTCGCCGGAGGCCTCGGCGTGATCCCGAACACCGAGCTCGCCGAAGAGGCCGGCCTGGAGGTGAACGACGGGATCGTCGTGGACGAGTACGGTCGCGCGTCGGGGCACGAGGACGTGTTCGCCGCCGGAGACGTCGCGCGCCTTCCGGTTCCCGCGCTCGGTACGACGCTGCGGATCGAGCACGAGGATCACGCAAACACACACGGACGTGTGGTCGGCGGCAACATGGCCGGCGCCGGGATGGCCTACACGCACCTCCCGTTCTTCTACTCGGACCTGTTCGACCTCGGCTACGAGGCTGTCGGGATCCTCGACTCGCGGCTCGAGGCGGTCGAGGACTGGGAGGAGCCGTTCCGGAAGGGCGTCGTCACCTACGTCGAGGACGGACGGCCTCGCGGGGTACTGCTCTGGAACGTCTGGGGCAAGCTCGACGAGGCACGCGACCTGATCCGCGCCGGCGAAGGGGCTTTCGCTGTCTAGCCCTGGCTCCCTCGCGCGCTCGCGGAAGCCACGCCGCGGGACCGAGCTCGTGTGCGACAAGGTCTTCCGGCCGCTCGCGCACCCCCTCGTGCTCGTGCTCGCGCGCCTGCGCGTGCCGCCGCCGCTCGTGGTCGTCGCCGCAGGCGCCGCGGGGCTTGCCTCTGCTGTCGAGCTGGGCCGCGGCTCCCTCCTTGCCGCCGCTCTCCTCGTGCAGCTGAAGACCCTGCTCGACAACGCAGATGGCCAGCTCGCTCGGCTCACCGTCCGGACGAGTGCGTTCGGGCGGTACCTCGACTCCGAGGTCGACCTGCTCGTCAACGCAACGCTGTTCGCCGCGCTCGGCTGGACGACCGGGGAGCCGGCGCTTGCGCTCGCCGGATTCGTTGGGCTCACGAGCGTGCTCAGCCTCAACTTCAACGTCGAGCGATTGTCGCGCGGAGCCGGTGCCCCAGGCCCCGAGCCCGAGGGACGGGCGACGGCGTTCCTCCGCCGCGTCTACGACGTCGTCTACGGGCACCAGGACCGGCTCGCCGAGTGGCTCGTGGCACGCCGGCCGGCGCTGACCACCGAGCGGTCCGTCTCTCTTCTGGCGAACCTCGGCATGTCGACGCAGCTGGCCGGGTTCGGGCTACTGCTCGCCGTCGGCCACCCGCTGGCTTTTGCCTGGCTGGCGCTCGTCCAGGCCGCTCTGATCGTCCTCGCACT
>DASQCM010000077.1:0-2265 GCA_035634675.1 Gaiellaceae bacterium | reverse complement strand
TCAAGGCCGGCGCCTCCGGCTACGTGCTCAAGTCGGACGCCGACCAGGACATCGTCGAAGCCGTCCGGCGCACGATGCGGGGCCAGTCGTTTCTCTATCCGTCGGCTGTCTCCACCCTCGTCAAGGACTTCGTCGAGCGTGAACGGCCCGGCCAGGAACAGTTCGACGTCCTCACGCCGCGTGAGCTGCAGGTGCTCAAGCTGATCGCGGAGGCCCACACCTCGAAGGAGATCGCGCAGGAGCTCGTGATCAGCGTCAAGACGGTCGAGCGGCACCGGCAGAACATCCTCGACAAGCTGGGCATGAGCGACCGCGTCGAGCTCACGCGCTACGCGATCCGCCGCGGCCTCATCCAGCCGTAGAGATCGGGTCGCGCCGCGGCCGTGTTGGGGTGCGCACCCGATGGCAGGTATTCCGCGCGGTGGCGAGTCTTCGTGCCGTGGTGAGTGAGAGACGAGCAGAGAACGCGCCGGCGCGCGACGGCGAGGTGGAGATCGGGGAGCGGGTGACGGTGCTCGACCTGACAACCAGCCTCGCAAGCGACTACCGGGTGGTGGCCTCCCTCGCCGCAAGGCCCGCCGCGGGTGAGATCTCGCACCGTTCGCCGCTCGGCGCGGCTCTGCTCGGACGGCACATCGGAGACGTCGTCGAAATCGCGCTTCGAGACCGGGTCGACCGGCTCGAAGTTGTCGAGATCGACGGCTGATCCGTTTCAGGCGGGCTCCGGCGCCTCGACCGCCAGCACCTTGAACGAGCGCCTTCCGCGCGGCGTAGGCACGTCGGCGATCTCGCCCCGACGCAGCCCGACCAGCGCCTTGCCCAACGGTGAAGCCACCGAGACGCGGCCCGCCGAAAGGTCGCTCTCGAGCGGCCCGACCAGCTCGACCTCGAGCCGCTTGCCCGACGCAAGGTCCCGGACGCGCACCCGCTCGCCGACGTCGACCCGACCGTTCCCGATACAGGGCTCCACCATCCGGGCCGACCCCAGGCGACCTTCGAGCCGGGCGATCCGCTGCTCCAGCGCGATCAGCTCGTGCCGAGCGTCCAGGTATTCGGCGTTCTGAGCGAGGTTGGCTTCGCTCGTCGCTGCATGCCGGAGTCGCTCCGCGACGTCGCGGCGCCCGTCGGTCTTCAGGCGATCGAGCTCGTCGTTCAGCCGCTCGAGACCCTCTCTCGTGATCACAGGATCGTCCACCGGTCCTCCTTGCTGGCGAGATGACCAGGGGAGACTCGCCGCCGCGTGCCAACCGGTCGATGCGGTCAGGACACCATCTTTCCCGGCACTCCATTGACAGCAGGTCGCACGAGCGAGACCATCTCTCTCATGACGACCGAGTACTACGTCAACCAGGCAGCCGTCCCGCTCGGCGTCGCGGTCTATGTCTGCGCGTGCGGGGCGAAGCGGGTCGAGTGCGACCTGCACCGGGGCAGCGCGCCGGAGGGCTGGGCGATCGCCCCGGACGGGTCGGTGCTCTGCCCGCGTTGCGCGAGCTCGAACGAAACTCTGAAGCCAGAGCCCTAGGCGGCGCGCGCCGGGAGAACTCGCCCGCGCACCTCGCCGAGCTCGACGCCGTTCGCCGCCCGGCCACGGAGGACGACCTCGTCGCCGTCCACCAGGAACCGCTCGCCGCGGAAGAGCTCGATCATCGAGCCCTCCGATCCCGGCTCCGCGCCCGAGATCGTCCCCGACGCCATCAGGTCGCCCGTCCGCAGTGGAGCGCCGTTCGACGTCGCGTGCGCGAGCTGTTGCGGAAACGTCCAGTAGAGCGCCCGCGCATTGCCGCGCGATACCGTCTCGCCGTCCAGCTCCGCCTCGAGCGCGATGTCGAGCCCCCAGTCGCGCGCTCCCGCGAGGTGCGCGAGCGGCAGCGGATCCTGCGGCGGCGCCTCGACACGAGCGTCCTCGAGCAGCGCGAGCGGGGTTACCCAGGCCGAGATCGAGGTCTGGAACGACTTGCCGAGGTTGGGGCCGAGCGGCTGGTACTCCCACGCCTGGATGTCGCGTGCGCTCCAGTCGTTCACGAGCACGACGCCGAAGACGTGGTCTGCGAAGGCGTCGACCGGAACGCTGTGGCCGAGCTGCGTGGGGACGCCGACGACGAAGCCCAGCTCGAGCTCGAAGTCGAGGCGGCCGCTCGGGCCGAACGTGGGCGCGTCGGCGTCCGGTGACTTCCGCTGCCCGCGCGGCCGGACGACGTCTGTCCCGGAGACGACGACGCTGCCGGCGCGGCCGTGGTACGCGACGGGGAGCCAGCGCCAGTTCGG
>DASQCM010000076.1:0-8870 GCA_035634675.1 Gaiellaceae bacterium | reverse complement strand
GGTGCGCCGGTGCCGCGGGACGACCACCGGCGGGCAGCTGTGCTCGCGGCGCGCCAGATGGTCGAGCTGATCCGGTTGTTCAACGAGGAGCAGGCCGCAAGGGACAAGGTGCAGATCCAGATCGGGGTCGGGATCGCGTCGGGCCGTGTCGTCGCCGGCTACACAGGCACACAGAGCCGGGCGACCTACACGTGCGTCGGCGACACGGTCAACGTCGCGGCGCGGCTAGAGTCGCACACGAAGCAGCTGGGCCGCCCGATCCTGATCGACGAGAACACGCGCGAAGGCCTCGGCGACGGGATCGAGGTCGAGCCGCAGGGCGAGCTGCTGATGAAGGGCAAGACCGAGCCGACGCAGGTTTACGCGGTTCTCGTCGACGCCCCCGTCGCGCGCAACCTGGCCTCGTAGCGCGCGTCTAACCTCGCGGGATGAGGAGGGTGGTCGTGACCGGGCTCGGCGCCGTGACGCCGATCGGCGCCGACGCGCCGGCGACGTGGCGCGCGGCCGTCGCCGGCGAGAGCGGCGTCGACTTCATCCGCTCCTTCGACGCGAGCGCGTTCCCGGTGCGGATCGCGGCGGAGGTGAAGGACTTCGACCCGACCCAGGTCGCCGCGCCGAAGGACGTGCGGCGCCTCGACCGCAACGTCCTCCTCGCGCTCGGCGCGGGACGGGAGGCGGTCGCCGACGCGGGGCTCGACGGCGCCTATCCGGCGGACCGCGTCGGGATCCTCTTTGGCACGGCGATCGGGGGCTTCTTCGGGGTCATGGAGCAGGCTGATGTCTTGCGCGAGCGGGGGCCGGATCGCGTCGCGCCGACCTTCATCCCGAACGTGCTCGTCGACACGGCGAGTGGCCAGCTTGCGATCTCGCTCGGCTTCCGCGGCCCGAACTACGCGCCGGTCTCGGCCTGTGCGACGGGCTCGACCGCCGTGGGCGAGGCCGCGGAGCTGATCAAGCGCGGCGACGCCGACGCGGTGCTCGCGGGCGGCGGCGAGGCCTGCCTCCATCCACTGATCCTGGCCGGCTTCTGCGCGATGCGCGGGCTTGTGAGCGAGGACGAGCATCCGCCGCGCGCGTCGCGCCCCTTCGACGCCACGCGAGCCGGCTTCGTGATGGGGGAGGGCGCGTGCGTGCTCGTGCTGGAGGAGCTCGAGGCCGCCGAGCGCCGCGGGGCGACGGTCTACGCCGAGATCCTCGGCTACGCGATGTCGAACGACGCGCATCACCTCGCGCAGCCCGATCCGCAGTCCGTGGGCGTGGCGGAGATGATGCGGAACGCGCTCGCGGGGGCCGGAGTCGAGCCGGAGCGAGTCGGCTACATCAACGCCCACGGCACGTCGACGCCGCTCGGCGATGCGGCCGAGACCGCTGCGATCAAGGAGGTCTTCGGCGACCACGCGTACCAGCTCGCGGTCTCTTCGACGAAGTCCGTGACCGGGCATTGCTTCGGCGCAGCCGGCGCGATCGAGGCGATGATGTGCGTTCTCGCCGTCCGCGACGGTGTCCTGCCGCCGACGATGAACTACGTTCATCCCGATCCCGCCTGCGACCTCGACTACGTGCCGAACGAGGCGAGGCAGACGCAGGTGGAGGTCGCGCTGTCGAACGCGATGGGCCTCGGCGGCCACAACGGCTGCGTCCTCGTCGGACGCGTGTCGTGAGCTGGGAAGGGCCGCCCGCTCCGTACCGGATCGAAACCGGGCGGCTGGTGATCCGCTGCTACGCCCCGAGCGACGCGCCGCTGCTGAAGGATGCGATCGACTCGAGCCTCGAGCACCTGCGTCCCTGGATGCCTTGGGCGGCGGACGAGCCGCAGACGCTCGAGGAGAAGACCGACCTCCTGAAGCTCTTCCGCTCGGAGTTCGACACGGGCGAGAACTTCATCTACGGGATCTTCTCCGCCGACGAGACGGAGCAGGTCGGCGCCACCGGTCTCCACCCGCGCATCGGTCCGGGGGGTCTCGAGATCGGCTACTTCGTACGTGCGAGCGCGATCCGGCACGGGATCGCGACCGATTCTTCGGCGGCGCTGACCCGCGTGGGCTTCGAGGTCTGCAACGCGGACCGGATCGAGATCAGGATCGACCCGCGCAACCAGGCGAGCTTCGGCATCCCACGCAAGCTGGGCTTCCTCGAGGAGGCCACGCTACGCCGCCGCCTGCCGTCGCGCGAGGGCGAGCCGCTCCGCGACGTGACGATCTTCACCATGTTCCGCGAGGACTTCGATCCCTCGTCGGCGCCGAACATCAGCGCCTACGACGCCCGCGGCGACCGCGTCCTCTAGAGCCACGTTTCAGCCATGTAGGACTTCGATTGTGAGGTCGTCGAGTGAGCGGACGACGGCGTCGGCGAGCTCGAGCGTCGCCTCGTCCGGCGGGTAAGCCGCGTTCGGGATCGCGACGACCCGCATCCCCGCGGACTTCGCCGAGCCGATCCCCGCATTCGAGTCCTCGACTGCCGTGCAGTTCGCCGGCGCGGTGCCCAGCCGGTGGGCGGCCTCGAGGTAGACGTCGGGCGCCGGCTTGCCGCGCGCGACCTCCTCCGAAGAGACCGTGACCTCGAAGCAATCCGCGATCCCGGCCAGCTCGAGCACCTCCTCGAAGATGGCGCGGTTCGAGGAGGACGCAAGCGCAAGCGGGTAGGCGGAAGCAGCGCGCCGCACCGCGTCCACCGCACCCGGCAGCAGCGGCAGCTCATGCTTATACGCCTCGAGCATCCGCCGGATTACCTGGATGTTGATCTCGTCGGGATCGTCCGGGACTCCCGCGTCGTCGTGCAGGAAGCGAGACCATTCCGGCGCCGACATCCCCATCATCGCCCGCTGCACCTTCTCGTCGTACCGGCCGCCGCGCTCGCGCACGTAGCGCTCACGCACCGCGTCCCACACCTCCTCCGACTGGAGCAGCACCCCGTCGAGGTCGAAGACGACGGCTTCGATCATTTTCCGCTCCGGCGCCGGCAAAGCCGCCACCTCCGCTCCTTGGTGAGCTCCGTCGAGCCTACGCTCACACGCTGTGGTACGTCGTCTCGCGGTAGACGAGCGCGTGGTGCGACGGACCGTGCTCGATCGAGAGGACGTCCGCGATGAAGAAGGTGTGGTCGCCGGCGTCGGCCTCGGCGCGCGTCTCGGCCTCGATCCACCCGAGCGCGCCCTCGATCAGCGGCGCGACCGTCCCCTCGCGCGTCGGGACGCCCTGCCAGTGGACGATCGGCGGGTAGCCGGCCGCGAAGCGGCGCGCGAGCTCCTCTTGCTCCGCGCCGAGGAGGCTGATCGCGAAGCGCCCGGCGCTGCGCAGGAGCTCGTAGCAGGACGCGTCCTTGCCGATCGAGACGCCGACCAGCGGCGGCTCGAGCGAGAGCGAGACGAGGGAGGACACGGTGACGCCCATCCGGTCGCCATCGACGTCGACGCTGAGGATCGAGACGCCGTGCGGCCAGAGCCGCATCAGGCCGCGCAGGTCGGCTCCCGTCGTCACGAGCGAGAACGCTACAGACGAGCCGCAGGGGTCAACATCGTTTCGGCACCCCCGGCGAACGGGAATGGAGTAGGCATGTCGACGGAGATCGCGCCCACCGAGATCGAGCGCCTGTATCGAGAGCACCGCGCCAGGCTGGTCCGACTCGTCGAGCGCGAGCTGCGCGACCATGAGGATGCCGAGGACGTGGTGCAGACGGCATTCCTCGATGCGCAGCGCGCCCTCGAACGCGGCACGATCCCGCGGAATCCGCGCGCGTGGCTTGCCGCGATCGCGCTCAACGCCGCCCACCGACTCCGGCGACGGCGTCTGAATGCGGAACCGCTCGAGGAGTACGCGGTGGAGGAAGCGTCGCGGATGTCCGAGATTCGCTCCGCGCTCGCGAGCCTGCCGAGGGAGCAGCAGGCGGCCGTGCTGTACCGGGATGTGCTCGGCCTCTCGTACGGCGAGACGGCGGAGCAGATGGGCACGACGGTGAATGCCGTGACTATGCTCCTGCACCGCGGCCGGCAGCACCTCCGTCAGACGCTCGCCGTCACGGTGGGCGGTCTTGGGTTGTGGCGTTGGTCGAAGCACGCCGGCATGCCCCAGGTAGCGGTGGTCAAGGGCGCCGCCGCGGTCGTCGCGGCCGCCGGTCTCGCGACCACAGGGATCGTCGCCGCGCGTGCGGTCGCTCAGGTCGGCACCGACAGGACAGCGGCGGCGTCGCGCGCTGGACGATTGACGGCGCCGGCGTCGCAGCCTGGACGGCTGACGGCGGGAGCAGGTCGACCTCTCGGCGCGCTCGGTCAACACTCGGTTCGTCATCCCCTCGAGCCAACAGACCGCTCGGTGGTGAGCGTGCCCCCGGCATCGACGCACGGTTCTGGCGGAGATACGACACCTGCGTCAGTCGGCTCGTCGACTGCCGAGGTGGTGGCGTCCGTGTTGCCCACGACTCTCCAGGTACCGACCGTTTCCGTCCCGACACTGCCGATCCCGACATCGCGGGTGACGGCTCCGGCGACCGTGACCGTCAGCACACCGGTCGTCTCGGTCACCGTGACAACTGCCACAGCTGTCACGGCGACGACGCCTGTCACCACGGTCACAGTGCCGATCCCGTAGCGCCGACCGAAAGGATCGGCCGGCCGGATGCCTCTAATCAGGTGAGGGATGTACCCGACCAACGAGATGAACGCCTTGAGCACTGGTCCTGAACGCCCACTTCGCGTAGGCGAGCGCGTCAGCCTTCGTGGCCGCGTGGGCGTGCTCCGATACGTCCACGGAACCGATGCCGCCGTCGTGCACTTCGATCGGGAATCCGGCACGAGAGTTGTCCCACTGCGCCGACTGGTGGCCTACACCGACGAGCATCCCCCTCCCGGCCAGGAACGGTAAGGCGCCCGACTCGTGCCTCGGTGGCCTGACTCTGCGGAACGCCTCTTCCCCGGTTGCGGCCCCGGGGAGGAGGCGTGCAGGACCGAGACTCCAGGATTGAAGGCCACGGTCACCTTCCAGGGCATCGAGGTGACCGCCACGAAGATCCGACTGTGGCACGTCGACGCTGCAGGCAGGTCGGCGTCGGCGGAGTTCCTGGATCAGGCCTTGGAGCTCGTGCTTCCTCGGCTCAGCTACGAAGACCTCGACAGCCTGCTGATCCGACTCCTCTCGGAAGCCGCGACCCGTAACGACGGGAGCGGCGGGGGTGAGATTTGAACTCACGGAGCCCGTAAGGCTCAGCGGTTTTCAAGACCGCCCCGTTAGACCGCTCCGGCACCCCGCCGCGTCGTACTAGTGTCGCAAGCCGTGGCGACGATGAAGGATCTCGACAAGCTGGCGCTCGGCATGCCCGAGGCGACGAAGGAGGTCGAGGACGGCAGGCCGACGTACAAGGTGCATGGGAAGATGTTCTGCTTCCATCGCAGCCGGCGTCCGGATGCCGTCGACGCGGAGACCGGCGAGCGCCTCGATGACGTTCTCGTCTTCCGCGTGGCCGACCTCGGGGTCAAGGAGCTACTGCTGTCGGACGCGCGCGGAATCTACTTCACGACGCCGCACTGGAAGGGCTACTCGGCCGTGCTCATGCGGATTCCCGACCTGAAGCAGCTCGACCGCGGCGAGCTGCAGGATCTCGTCGAGGAGGCGTGGCTGACGCGGGCGCAGAAGCGGCTCGCGAAGGAGTGGCTCGCGCGAGAGTCATAGCGCGGCAAAAGGGAGGAGCCGAAGCTCCTCCCTTTGACCTCGAGTGCGACCAGGAGGGCTAGGTCGTCCTCGGGGACGACGGCCGGCGCCGAACCACGACGGTCATCGCTCCGGCGAGGATGATCAACCCGAGCGCCCCGCCTACGCCGATTCCCACGTTGCTCCAGTCGAAGGGGCTCGACGTGCTGACCACCGCGTCGCTACCGGTGTGGTAGAACCGGTTGGTCGCCTCGCTCCGGCGCTCCAAAGCCCGCAGCACTCCGGTCGGGCTGTAGACGCCGAGGTGGTAGACGCGATTCATCGCCTGGGCACGGAGCTTCTCACCCTGCTGCGTCGCTGCTCCGGTCGTGCCGAGGTTGTAGAAGCGGTTCGTCGCCTGGCTGCGGAGCTCCTCGGCCCGCTTCGTCGCTACTCCAGTCCAGCTGAGGGTGCCGAGGTTGTAGAAGCGATTCGTCGCCTGACTACGGAGCACTTCCGGGCTGTAGACGCCCAGCTGGTAGAAGCGATTCGTAGCTTCGGCACGCGCCCGCACTGCCTGCTGCTGCTGCACTGCCTGCCGCTGCTGTGCGGTCATCCCTTCGCGGCCGAACGCAGTCGGGGCGGTCGCCGCAAGGGCGATTGCGAGCAGGAAGCCGACCGTCAGCGTCGCGGTCGCCGCCTTGATCTTGTGGGTGGTGTTCACTGTGTCTCCCTTTGCTCCGAACCGCCCGCTGCGGTTCATTTGGTGGAGCATCGGGAGAGCCGCCAAGGAAACGGTGACACACCGGTAAAGGCTCGGTAAGAGGCCGCCCTTACCAACGGCCTCGTGAGGTTGTACGGTCGCTTCGTTGAGCGAATTGAGGTACCTGATCCTGGGGCCGCTCGAGATTCGCGACGGCGCGACCGAGGTTGCGCTCCGTGGGGGGCAACAGCGAAAGCTGCTCGCAATTCTGCTGTTGCACGACGGCGAAGTCGTCTCGAGCGACCGGCTGATCGACGAGCTGTGGGCCGGCAAGCCGCCCGGCACAGCGGCGAAGGCGCTGCAGGGATACGTCTCGAGCCTTCGCAAGCAGCTCGGCCCCGAGACGATCGAGACGGTCGGGCCCTGTTATCGGCTCAAGGTCGCAGCGCAGCAGGTCGACGTGCGCGAGTTCGAGGAGCTTCTCGCCGAAGCGCGACCGCTCGAGCGTGGCCCGGCCGCCGCGAAGCTTCAGCAGGCGCTTGCCCTCTGGCGCGGGCCCGCACTCGCCGACTTCGCCTACGACGACTTCGCGCAGCGCGAGATCGAGCGTCTCGAGGGGCTCCGCCAGGCAGGAATCGAGCGGCGGATCAACCTCGAGCTCGCCCTCGGCCACCACGACGACCTCGTGCCGGAGCTCGAAGCGCTCGTCCATGCCCATCCTCTCCACGAGCGCCTGCGCGCCCATCTGATGGTGGCGCTCTACCGCTCCGGCCGCCAGGCCGAGGCGCTCGATGTGTATCGCGACGCGCGGAGAGCTCTGCTCGACGAGCTAGGGCTCGAGCCGAGCGAGGAGCTGCAAGGGTTGCAGCGGGCAATCCTGGATCACGACCCGTCGCTTGCCGCTCCTCCACGCGTCGAGACACCGCGGGGGACTGGGTCCGGTCCAGCTAGGGAGTGACGCGCTCGGGCGCGCCGTACTCGCGCAGCACGTCCGGCACCTCGCCCTGGAAGTTCTCGAGGATCGCCAGCGCCATCCGGTCGACGACGGCGGTGCCGTTGAGCATGTGGGGCGGCTCGGGGCTCTTCCCGTCGCGGTAGCGGATGCCGAGCCGGCGGGCCTGGAAATCCGTCGTGTTCGAGATCGACGCCGTCTCGCGGTACTTCTCCTGGCTCGGAAACCAGATCTCGACGTCGTAGGTCTTGGCCGACGCCGCCGACATGTCGCCGGCGGGCAGGACGACGACCCGGTAGGGAACGCCGAGCTCGCGTACGAGCTCCTCGGTGTTCGCGAGCAGGAGCTCGTGCTCGTCCCACGAGCTCTCCGGCAGCGTGAGAGCGAACTGCTCGACCTTGTTGAACTGGTGGACGCGGAACATGCCGCGCGTGTCTCGGCCGGCGGCGCCGGCCTCGCGCCGGAAGCAGGGCGAGAAGGCGACGTATCGGAGCGGCAGAGTCTCCGCCTCGAGGATCTCTCCTGCGTGGAGGCTGGCCACGGGGATCTCGGCCGTCGCCGACAGGTAGAGACCGTCCGCCGGAATCTCGTAGACGTTCTGCTCGTCGGACGGGAACGCGCCCGTTCCGATCAGCGCCTCCTCGCGTACGAGCACCGGCGGCAGGATCGTCACGAAGCCCTTGGCGGCGAGCCGGTCGAGCGCGTAGCGGTAGAGCGCGAGCGCGAGCCGGCCCGTGTCGCCGATCCAGTAACCGAAGCGGGCGCCGCTCATCCGAGCCGCGCGCTCCATGTCGAAATGGCCCAGCTCGATGCTCTCCTTCGGATCGATGAGCCGCGGCGGCTCGCCTACGACCCGCTCGACGCGAACGTCGTCCTCGGTTGCGCCGTCGGGGACGTCGTCAGCGGGCAGATTCGGGATCCGCAGGCCGACCTCGTCGCGGGTCGCCTCGGCCTCCGAGAGCTCCTGTTCCGTGCGCTGGAGCTCCTCTTTCACGCCGCGCAGCTCCTCGAGCTGCTCCGGTGTCGGCTTGCCCTTCAGCTTCGTGCGCGAGCGAAGCTCGTCGACGCGAGGCACGAGCTCCCGCCAGCGCTCGTCGGCGGCGAGCCAGGTGTCGAACTCCTCGGCCGCGCCCTTGCGCGCGAGGCGGCGCCGGAACTCGTCCGGTTCGTTGCGGGCTGCTCGGGCGTCGATCACGGGAGTGAGTCTAGGTAGGTCTCCAGCAAGAGAGCGACCCCCTCCTCCTGCACGGAGGGAACGACCAGGTCGGCGCGGGCGAGCACGTCCTCGTGCGCGTTCGCCACGGCGACTCCGAAGCCGGCCCAGTCGAGGAGCTCGCGGTCGTTCTCGCCGTCGCCGCAGGCGACTGTCTGCTCGGGGCCGAAGCCGTCGCGTTCCGCGACGAAGGCGAGGCCGCTCGCCTTGCTCACCTCCGGGTGCGCGAACTCGAGGAAGTACGGGAGCGACTTGGAGATGAACAGGCGCCCGGCGAAACGCGGCTTCAGCTCCTTCTCGAGCGCGTCGAGCGCGTCGGGGTCGCCGACGGCAACGAGCTTCGTTGGCGGGCGGTCGAGCCAGGCGCGGAGGTCGCCGACGGCG